>JAGBAZ010000021.1 GCA_018110905.1 Oscillospiraceae bacterium | reverse complement strand
GCAATGAACGGCCAGACCGGAAAGCTTATCGGCGATTTGCCGGTGGATAAAGGCAAATTCTGGGGACTTTTCGCGGCGATAGCGGCACCCCTTGCGATAATATCCAGTATCATCTGGATTCTTTTGTGAGAGGGGGCGGATTATGATGACTAAAAAAATAATCTCAATCCTTTTCGCAATAATCCTCGTGCTTGGAATAAGCACCGCAGCTTTTGCTGCCTCAGAGGACGTTGAATTCGATACAATGGTAATCGATATTCCGGATATTCTCACCGACGAGGAAGAAAAGGAATTTGACAGCCGGGCATGGGAAATGACCCAGAAATACGGCTGTGCGGTTTACATAATGATAACCGATACCCTTGAAGGATATGAAGCCTGGGAATATAATGAAACACTCCACAGCGAACTTTCCCTTGGCTACGGCGAAGAAAAAAGCGCGGTAATACTTCTTCTTTCGATGGAAGAAAGAAAATATGACATTATGGCTCACGGCTATGGAAACACCGCATTCACCGATTACGGAAAAGATGTTATGGCGGAAAGATTCCTTGATGATTTCGCCATTGACGATTGGTACTGGGGATTCAATGATTACCTCAATACCTGCGACGAATTCCTTGAAATGGCCGCAAACGGAGAACCTTTTGATGTTTCTTCCAATGAGGGCGGAAGCAATATTCTTGGTGTAATCATTATCGTGCTCATTTCCTGCTTGGTAGCATTTGGCGTTTGCCTTGTTTTCAAAGCACAGATGAAAACCGCAAGAATTGCGACCGAAGCGCATGATTATCAGAAAGAACTTGATCTCACAAATCAGTACGACAGATTCAGCCACAGAGATATCCAGAGAGTTTATAACCCGCCGGAAGAAGATAACGACGGTGGAACCACAGTTAACAGCAACGGTTCTTCCCACAAAAGCGGTGGATTCTGATTAAAAGGAGGAAGCTGAAAATGAAGAAAATTTTGAGCATGCTCATGGCTTTTGTCATGATTTTAAGCTTTGCAGCCTGTGAAAATGATGAACCGCAGAAAGGAAATGTCGGCGGAGATATTCCGATTTCCACAGATAAATTCAAAGAGGATGAAAACAAAGAACCTGAACCTTCCGAAACTCCGGAAAATGATCCGGTAACTTTTGACCAGAGTTATACAGATCTTATCGAAAACCTTTCCTGGGGTGAAGCAGTTTGCGGCGTTGCATACGTTGGGTTTGTCGAAGGTCCCTTTGGTGACGGATACAGAGCAATTATTGAAGAACAAAAGGAACTTATGGAATGGTATCCTTTTGTGGCAGAAATTCCGGCAGAACAGTTTGTCGAAACCGCCGGATATGACCTTTACTGCATTGTTCCCGCAAGTCTTGATTATTCTGTAAAAGTCGAAGAAGTCTTTATGCCGGAAAACACCGAAGCCTGGGAACCTATAATCGGCGAAGTTATTTATGAAAGCGAAACCGGCGAACCTATCCTCCTCAAATGCAACGAAAGCGATATCTTCACAAACGTTCTCGTAACAATTACCACTCCGGAAGGCGCCGAGAAAAAGATTTCGCCCTATCTCAGTCTTATGGACGGAAGCCTTGCGGGAATCAACGAGGACGGAAGCGGGCTTACCTCGCTGGATTTTTCCAGATATGAAATGAATCTTGATGATTTCTATACTTTCGATGAACTAATTAACGTGGACTGGATCGCTTATCACTATTACGACGACGAAACGACCTATTTTATGAATCTTTATTTCTTCTATAACGATTATGGCCAGAAATGCGTTGAGTTCTGGTACGGTCTTGAAAACTCCGATATAGACGAAATCTTCACCGGAACGGTTTATGAAAACTATGACGACGAAGGCGAATGGGACGGCGGATACACTCTTGATATGTCCCTTACCGGCGGACTTTTCTATGAAGGAGAATCCTACGGACATATTTGTTCCTATAAATTTCAGAAAGCAGACGAGGAAGGCAACGAAGTTTTTGCGATCCATTACGGAATGGAAAGTCCTTTGTTCGTAGGAACGGAATATCAGGCTTTCTATTTCTTCAAAGCAATGGGTTAAAGGAGTGATCTGATGAAAAAATTAAAAAAACTTACAATCCTTCATTCAAATGATATGCACGGCGACTTTATGGCTCAGGAAAAAGACAAAAAGCTTATCGGCGGAATTTCTATGCTTTCCGGATACCTCAATAAAGTACGCAAAGAGGAGAAAAATGTTATTTATACCATTTCCGGAGATATGTTCCGCGGAAACGTAATCGACAGCGAATATAAAGGTCTTTCCACCATCGAAATGATGAACATGCTTGCTCCGGACGTTGTTACCCTTGGAAACCATGAAGCGGACTACGGCATCGCGCATCTTCTCTTCCTTGAAAAATGTGCAAGATTCCCTATCATTAACGCAAACCTTTATCTCACAACAACCGGCGTCCGCCTTTTTAAATCCCATTACATAAAAGAAATAGACGGGATGAAAATCATGTTCATCGGAATCCTTACGGAAGAGGTCCTTTCCCAGGCAAAGCAGGATAGGCTCATCGGTTCTTTTGTTGACGTAAAAGAAGCGGCGATTGAAATAGGAAAGATCTGCAACGCACATAAATCCGACGATATTGATTTCACCGTTCTTCTCACCCATATCGGCTTTGAAGAAGATAAAAAACTTGCAGCTCTTCTTGACCCTAACTGGGGCGTTGATGTTATCATCGGCGGCCACAGCCACACTCTTCTTGAAGAACCTGCAGTAATCAATAATATTCCGATAGTTCAGGCAGCAACCGGAACAGACCAGGTCGGCAGATTCGATATTATGATCGATACCGACAATAACTGCATCGACAGTTATGAATGGAACCTTATTCCCATTGACGATACCCATTGTCCAAGGGACCCCGCTCTTGAGGAAGTTATTGAAAAATATGTTGACGCAACGGACGAAAAATACGGAAGATATATCACACGCTTTGCGGAAAAATATACCCATCCTCAAAGGAACAGAGAAACCCAGCTCGGCAAGATTTTTGCCGATGTTTTCCGCGACAATATGGGGCTTGACGTAATGCTTCTCGCTTCCGGAAGCCTTCGCGAAACCCAGATGGGACCCATTGTTCAGTACCGCAACCTTGCCCAGATGTTCCCCTATACCGATGAGCTTTTCCGCATCAAGGTAACAGGAAAACAGCTTAAACACATGATAGAACATCTTTACCGCGAAGACGCACTCAATGGCTGCCACACCGAATTCTATCAGTATTCCAGAGGAATGAAAGTTGTTGTTTCAATTCCGGAAAGAAAAGTTCTTGAAATAACTTATGAGGGCGCACCCATTGATGATGAACGCATTTTCAAAGTCGGTCTTCAGGGATTCCACTTTAAGAGCATGGATAAATTTTTTGATGTTACCGAAGAGGAAGTCAAAAAGAACGCACCCATCAAAATGCTCGCAACGAACTCGATGGACGTTGTTGACGAAAACCTCAGCAATATGGAATTTGTAGTCTGCCCGAAAGAGGACAGATGGATCACCATAGAATAATTATGGAAAGGAGAATTAAAGATGCCTAATCTTAAAAAGCTTACAATTCTTCATTCAAACGACCTTCACGGCGATTTTATGGCAAAGGAAATCGATAAGGAACTCCTTGGCGGAATTTCGATGCTTTCCGGTTACATAAACAAAGTTCGTCACGAGGAAGAAAACGTACTTTATACCATCTCCGGCGATATGTTCCGCGGTTCCATAATCGACAGCGAATATAAAGGCATGTCCACCATCGAAATCATGAACATGCTCACACCTGATGTTGTTACCCTTGGCAACCACGAAGTTGACTACGGTCTTGCACATCTTCTCTTTATTGAAAAATGTGCCCAGTTCCCGATCATCAACGCCAATATGTACATCACCACAAACGGCGTCCGTCTTTTCAAATCTCATATTATAAAGGAAATCGGCGGAATGAAAGTTCTTTTCATCGGTCTTCTCACCGAAGAAGTTCTTCATTCCACAAAACAGGATAAAATAATTGGCTCTTTTGTCGATGTTCACGAAGCGGCACTTGAAATAGGAAGAATTTGCAACGCATACAGGACCGAGGATATCGACTTTACCGTTCTTCTTACCCATATCGGTTTTGAAGCAGATATCAACCTTGCAAAAACACTTGATCCCAGATGGGGCGTAGATATCATCATCGGCGGCCACAGCCACACCCTTCTTGAAAAACCGGAAGTTGTGAACGGAATCCCGATAGTCCAGGCAGCCTGCGGAACGAACCAGATAGGCCGATTCGATATAAATGTCGATACCGACAACAACTGCATCGACAGTTACGAATGGAAACTTATTCCCATCGACGATGATTATTGCCCCCGGGACTATGCCCTTGAAGCGGTTATTGAAAAATATAAAACCCAGACGGATAAAAAATACAAACGCGTTATCACACGCCTTGCGGATAAATATACTCACCCCAGCAGGGAGCAGGAAACCAGCCTTGGAAAACTCATCACAGATGCTTTTAAAGATGCCCTTGGTCTTGATATCATGATGATCGGTTCCGGAAGCATCCGCGCAGAGGAAATGGGCCCCATAGTAATGCTCGAAGACCTTCTTCAGGTTTTCCCCTACAGCGATGAAGTTTACCGCATAACCGTAACAGGTGCTCAGCTCAAGAGAATGATAAAACATTCTCTCCGAACCGGCGCTCTCCAGGGGCTTACTGAATTCTATCAGTATTCCAGAGGATTTGAAATCTATTTTGATTATGAAAACCAGGTTCTTGAAAAGCTTGTTCTTAACGGCGAAGAAGTTGCCGATGAAAAACTTTATAACGTCGGTATAACCTCTTTCCATTTTGAAAACCTCAAAGAATTCCTTGATGTTTCCCTTGAAGAAATATCTGAAAACAAAGAACCGAAAGTTGTTGCAACAAAAAGCGCGGAGGTTCTTGAAGAATATTTCAGCAAACAGGAACTTTGCAAGGTTGCTCCGGACAGAAGACTTTGCCTTAAACAATACTTCAATGCAAAAAACTGAGGTTTTAAAATGAAGATAATAAAAAGTCTGGCGGTGGTTCTGGCGATGCTTGGAATTTTATCAATGCTTTTCGGCTGCAAAAAAGATAAAAAACCGGATTTTCCCTTTGATACGGAAAAGGCTTTTTATCAGCACAGGAACGGAGTTATGGCAGGCGGAAGATACGTTATCGAAACAAAGCCCGAAGGTTTTGTTGAAGTTTACAGCTATCCGATTCCCGTTCCGGAATACGAAGCGGGAATGAAAGATAAAGGCGCGGAAATCTATTATGTCGGCATAATGCCCGGAGAGGTTACCGTTACCGCAACGGAATATTATCCCACCTGCCCGCCGGAAAGCTTTTCGTTTGTTCTTGTTGTTGATGAAAACCTCCGGGTTTTTAAAAAAGAATGATTATAAAATAAATATAAGGAGTGAAAAAAATGAAAAAACTTATCAGTACCCTTCTTTGCGCTGCAATGATTTTTTCAATGGCGGCAACAGTTTTCGGAGCAACCGCTCTCGGAAATTTTGAAGTGAAGAAAACCGACGAAAATGGAAATCCGCTTGGCGGAGCGGAATTTGTTCTTATTCCCGATGGAATGACCGAACCGGCATATTCCGCAGTATCTGACGAAAAAGGTATTGCGCATTTTGAAAACGTTGCCGATGGTTACTATAAGCTGAAGGAAAATATCGCTCCGAAGGGATTTATAAAATCCGACGTGGAATGCACCGTAATCGTTGATATGGGAACGGTGCTTTCCGGATATGAACCGGACAATTCCGGAAACGTTGTCCCGGTTCCGTATCAGACGGTCACCTTTGTGAATAAAGCGGAACCGGCCGTAAACAATCCGCTCACTGTTTATATCCCGATTACAAAAATTGTTGAAAAAATCGGGGCTTATGCTCCGGGAAAAGAAATCTTTGCTTTTGAAGTTTATGATTTCCGCCATGACGGAAAAGTAAGCATTGTTTCAAACACAGTTGAAACCGATGGAGAGGGAGAATTTTACGGAGATATCGTGATCGAGGTTGAAACGGAAGATATTGTTCTCGAAGGTTTCCTTATAAGGGAGATCAAAGGCGGCAAAGCCAGATGGAGTTATTCCGATTCCGTCTGGGAAGCAATGCCGGTTTTTGATCCCAACGGCGGCTGGACCGGAGATTTTGAATATACCATTATTGAAAACGGCGACCCGGTAACCTATGACGAAGCATTTTTTGTAAATAAATATTACAAAGCCTTTGTTCCTGCTCCGCAAAACCAAAGACCTCCGGAAAAAACAGAAGAATCCAACCCCAACACCGGCGCACCGGTTCTCTTTTACGTTCCGGTAATTGCCGCAGCGATGGGAGCTGCCGCTTTTCTTGGAAAAAGAAAATAACCGGATGAAAAAAACAGGGATTTGCTTTTTTGGCAGAAATAATCTTTGAACAGAAAAAAGAAGAGGAAAATAAAATGAAAAGAAAAATAACAATTTTGATTATTGCGCTTCTTGTTTTATGTGTCACCGCATTCTGCGGATGCACCGTAAATATAAATCTTCCGGAAAATGAGCAGAATCCCGAAAAACCGGCCTCCTCCGAAAGCAGTTCCTCCGAAAAACCGGCAGCAGGTTCCGAAGAAAGTTCTTCCGCTCCGGAATCTTCCGGAAGCGGCGTTGTTTCTCCCGGGAAAAGACCTTTTAATCCGGAAACAAGCAGACCTCAGGAAGGAAACAATCAGGAACCTGATTCTTACGAAAATCTTATAAACACCCTTTATAATACCGAAAGCGCTTTCGGTGAAGCGTTTATCGGATATATTGAAGGCCCTATGGGAACCGGATATAAGGATTTTTTTGAGGAGCGGGGATATATGGAAAAATATCCGTTTATTGCTGATATTCCTTATGAAAGATATGTTGAAACAGACGGAAACGAAATGTACTGTATAGTTCCCAAAGATAAAGGTTCTTCCGTTTCGGTAACCGAATGGATCGATTCTCCTAAAGGCGGACGTTACGGAAAGGTACTTTATAAAAGCGATTCCGGCGAACCCATTCTTATCACCTGCAACAAAAAATCCGGCGTTCCCAACGTAAAGGTGGTAATTGTTGATTCGGACGGAAAAGTTTTTGAATTCAGCCCGGTTTATAACGCCGATCTTGATTGGCTCTATGTTTATGAAACCCCGGAAGCGCATTCCTATGACTTTACGGTATATGATAAAAACGCTTCGGACGATATTCTTGTTTTCGAAGATCTTATCGGAGATTGGGCGGGATTTTATTCCCCGGACGGAAAATCGGAGATCCAGTTCCATTTCCAGTTCTACCGTGCCGCTTATGGCGAACCCTGCGTGACCTTCTGGTATGGAAAGGATTATGGCATATATACTGAATATTACGAGGGTTATGCCTATGAGCAGTACGATGAAAACGGTGAATTCACCGGAAGCCTTATCCTTGAACTGACTCTTACCCAGGGAACAAATTCTGCAGAAAAAGGCCAGATCCTTCTTATGTCAACTTATGAATTCAGAAGAGCGGCCTGGGACGAAAACTGGATAGTTGCAAGCTGCACCGGAGGAATACCTCTTATGGAAGAATACGGTCTTGGCTGGTTTGAAATGGCACAGACCATGGGATAACAGAAAGGAGATATGTTTATGGGTCTTTTTGATGTTCTTAAACAACAGGCAATAAGTGCGCTTAAAACAAACGGAAACAAAATCGGAAAAGAACTTGGTGACAATATTAAAAACGCAGCAAAAAATGCCGCCAACAAATCTGTAACGATTGATTTTCCCGGAATTCCCGAAAGTTTTGAAGAATTCTCTTCCCTTCCGGAAGCCGGAATGAAAACACCTTTCGAAACGGCTGCAATGGCTGTTCTTGCATTCTGCGTTTATCCGAAAAATCGGGAACTTTCCATCAAAATGCTCAACCTCCTTCGGGGACCCCGTCCTCTCAGCGGAATGGATATCAATTTTATCCGCGACAGATTTATGGACGGAAAAGATTATATTCCCCTTTCCTATTTTAAAGGAGCAAAACCGGAAAATGATTACACACCGGATATGCCTTTGAAAATCGTTGTAAGCGAAAATCCTTACAGCTATGAAAATGACGGTTACGCAAAACTTTTTGTCCGGTCCGGAGGAGCGGATTCTTTAAGAGAAATCGTCCTCAGAGAGGCAAAGGACGGAAAATGGTATCTTTGGGAACAGTTTATTCTTGCGGATATCCGCCAGCCGGAAAGCGCGGATCCCTGGGCATAAAAAGTTTTTGACAGGCAATACCGAAAAACAATAAAAAATTTTAAAAAAAATTACATAAAAAGGAGTGCTGAATTATGGGTCTTATCAAAGCTGCATTAGGTTCTGTGGGAGGCGTTCTTGCCGATCAGTGGAAGGAGTTTTTCTATTGTGAATCCATTCCCGCAAATGTTCTTGTGACCAAAGGACAAAAACGCACCGGAAACCGCAGTTCCAACACCAAAGGTTCCGAAAACATCATTTCCAACGGTTCCGTAATCGCTATTGCGGACGGTCAGGCAATGATCATCGTCGAACAGGGAAAAGTTGTTGATATCTGCGCAGAACCCGGCGAATATACATATGATATGTCCACCGAGCCTTCAATCTTTGCCGGAAACCTCGGCGACAGCATTAAACAAAGCTTTGCCACCATCGGAAAACGTTTCACTTTCGGCGGAGATACCGGCAAAGACCAGAGAATCTATTATTTCAATACCAAAGAGCTTATCGGAAACAAATACGGAACCCCGAGTTCTGTTCCCTTCCGTGTTGTTGATGAAAGAGCGGGAATCGATATTGATATCAACGTACGTTGCTTCGGTGAATACAGCTATCATATCTGCGATCCGATCCTTTTCTATACCAACGTATCCGGCAATGTAGCTGCTGAATATACCAGAGATAATCTTGACAGCCAGCTTAAAACCGAGCTTCTGACAGCTCTCCAGCCTGCGTTCGCAAAAATTTCCGCAATGGGAATCAGATATTCCGCACTTCCGGGCCACACCACGGAAATGGCGGATGCTCTTAACGAAGTGCTTTCCGAAAAATGGAGCGGACTTCGCGGAATTGAAATCGTATCCTTCGGCGTTTCTTCCGTTAAAGCAGAGGAAGAAGACGAGAAAATGCTTAAAGAAATGCAGCGCAACGCAGCATTTATGGATCCCACCAGAGCTGCGGCACATCTTGTCGGAGCACAGGCTTCTGCAATGCAGGCAGCAGCAAATAACCAGGGAGCAGGTCCTGCCATGGCCTTTATGGGCATGGGCATGGCTCAGAATATGGGCGGCATGAATACCGCAAATCTTTATCAGATGGGTCAGCAGCAGGCAGCGCAGCAGCCCGCTCCTGCACCGGCACCGGCAGCACCCGCAGGATGGACCTGCAGCTGCGGACAGACCGGTAACCAGGGCAAATTCTGCATGGGCTGCGGCGCAGCAAAACCGGAACCCCAACCTGTCGACAGTTGGAAATGTTCCTGTGGAGCAACCGCAACCGGCAAATTCTGCACCGAATGCGGCGCACCGAAACCCGTAGAGGACGGCTGGACCTGCTCTTGCGGCCAGGTTAATAAAGGCAAATTCTGCCCTAACTGCGGCGCAAAAAAACCTGCCGGAATTCCTCAATACAAATGCGACAAATGCGGTTGGGAACCGGAAAAAGGCGTTAAACCTCCGAAATTCTGCCCCGAATGCGGAGATCCCTTTGACGACGGCGACATTCAGTAAAGAATAAAAACTAATTCTCCGCTTCCAAAAAAGCGGAAGCGGAGAATTCCCTAAATCCGAAAGGAGGCAATCCCGTGGGCTTTTTAAATAAACTTTTTGGAAAAAGTAAAAAACAGCCGGAAGGAATGCTTGACGGTCCGGATATGGCGTGTGTTACGCGTCCTCCAGTCGCCGGTCTTTGGAAATGCGTCTGCGGCGCAACCGCAACCGGAAAATTCTGCCCCGAATGCGGCGCACCGAAACCCGCCGGCGTTTCCCGGTATAAATGCCCAAAATGCGGCTGGGAACCGGAAAAGGGCGCTGAATCCCCGAAATTCTGCCCCGAATGCGGGTATCCCTTTGATGACGGCGACATTCAGTAATGAACAAAACGAGTTCTCCGCTTCCCCAAAAAAGCAAAAGCGGAGGATCTCCCCAAAAAGGGGGAATTTAATGAATATTAAAAGAATATTTTATATTTTTCTTTCTTTTGTTCTTATAATTTCAGTTTTCTGCGGCTGCGGAGGTGAAGAGGATATGAAAACAGCACCGGGAACTCTTGTTGGAATCCACTACAACAGAACAAACGGTTCTGTTGCGAACGCTGATTTTTATATTTATGTGACACCTTATAATTTTGTCGCAGAATATATGCCGGAGAATGAAGATGAGTGGATATATGATGAAGTAACTCTTGGCTATGTTATGACCGAAAAAACCGGAGAGGTTACCAAAGAACAGTGGAAAGCAATTGAAGAAACCGTTCTTACGGTCTATCCGGAAATCGCTCCGAAAGAGATAAAGGAAAGCTTCTTCAAAAAACTGATGAAGAAATTTATCTTAGAGCCGACGATTCTGGATGGCGGTGATTCCACAGAATTTTCCGCTGAATGGCAAACAGAAGAAGGAATCGTCACCGAAAATCTTTATAATCCCCAAGGAACAAACGGCTACAGACTTCATCTGCTCCTTCAGGAACTTGCCGACCCAATCGGAAGAGAAATTCCCGAACTCGAAAAAAATGAACAATGACAGGAGGATTTAACTATGGGACTTTTTGGAAAACTTTTTGAAAAAGAAAACTGCGCTTTCTGTGGAAAGGAACTTGGCGTTTTCGGAAAGAAAAAACTTGAAGACGGCGTAATGTGCGGAAAATGCCAGGAAAAACTCTCTCCCTGGTTCACCGAAAGAAAACAGTCCACTATCGCAGAAATCCAGGAACAGCTTGATTACCGCGAAGCAAACAAGGAAAAAGTTGCCGCATTCAGAACCACCAGAACTTTCGGCAGCAACAAAAAAATCCTTCTTGACGAGGATAACCAGAAATTCATGGTAACTTCCGCAAGAAACCTTGCCGAAGCAAACCCGGATGTCCTTGATTTTGCCGACGTAACCGGCTGCACCATCGATATCGATGAGGACAGACGCGAAGAAACCCGTACAGATTCTGAAGGAAAAGAGATAAGCTATGTTCCGCCGCGCTATACCTATTATTACGATTTCAATGTAATCATAAACGTACGCAATCCCTATTTCGACGAGATGAGATTCCAGCTTAACGGAAGCGCCGTTGAAATCGAAACCAGAGGCAGTATTGCTCCCAGACCTGAAAATAACATCGAATACAGAGAATACAAAGCCATGGGCGAAGAGATCAAAGAAGCTCTTCTCAATGTTCGTCAGCAGGTTCGTGACGAAATTGCCGCTGCTGCTGCACCCAAAGCTGCCGTTACCTGCCCTTATTGCGGCGCAACCACCACTCCCGATGCAAGCGGATGCTGTGAATATTGCGGCGGTGCGGTAAACGCATAATTTAATTGGTTAAAGGGAAAAGATAATCAAAAAAAAGCGGCGGACTTTTACCGTCCGCCGCTTTTTTTAAATTTTTTGTATATAAAAACTGAATTTTGAAAACAATTCTGGCTTCGCCGGATTAATATATAAAAATGATTCGGAGGTTTAGCACCATGAAAAAAATTCTTGCTGTTTTAATTGCAATTTTAATGCTTGCCGCATGCGGAAAGGAACCTGCACCGGAAGCACCCGTTACAGAACCGGAAAACAATTCTGTTTCCGAACCTGCTTCTGAACCGGAGGAAACTCCTTCCGAAGAACCCGAAAAAGAAACATCCGAAGAAGAAAAAGAAAATGAACCTGCTTCTGAACCGGAAGAAAAAATTCCCTTTGACGCAAAAAATGTTTTGATAGAAGAAACTTCCGACGGAATAAAAGTTTCTTTTGAAGTTCTTCCGGAAACCGCGGAAGATATGCAGGCAATAGTCGATGAATACGGAATTGACGACCCGCTTAAAGTAACCGCATATTTCATCGCCGCGGTAAGCCGATATAATGAAGCTGAAAATGATGCCTTTGCTATGATAGACGTGCTAAGAGGACCTCAGCCCATGAGCGACGGCGATAAATCCTTTATGAAGGAACGCTTCAGCGATAAACTCTATCTTCCGGACGCATATTTTGAAGGTGCAAAGCCCGCAAACGATTACAAAACCGAAGCACCTTACGTTGTTATGGTTTATGATGTTGTTACAGAAGCACCGGAAGGCTATGCCTACGGCGAAGTTATGACCGCGGGAGCGGAAAATCCAAGAAGGATCACTCTTCGCGAAAAAGACGGAAACTTTTATATCTGGGAATATAACGGAATCCTTCTCAGCATAAAACTTCCCGCATCCGAAGATCCCTGGGCATAATAAAAATGTAAACGCATAAAGGAGGATAATACAATGGCTGAAAACAAAGAAACCATCACTCTTGAACTTGGCGTTCCGGAACTTACTGCCGAACCCACAGCGGAAATTGTTGAAATTCCCGAGCAGAAAGATATTACCGTTCACTATCTTGAAAACACAAAACTTACAGAAGCGGAACAGAAAATGGTCGATGATTTTTCCGAAAAAATCGACCTTAACGATTCCGGCATTATTCTCCAGTACGGAAGTGCCGCACAGAAGAAAATCGCGGATTTTTCCGATAACGCCCTCGAAGGTGTTCGTACAAAGGATCTCGGCGAAGTGGGCAATATGATAACCGACCTCGTTGCGGAACTTAAAGGCTTCAATATTGAACCTGAGGAGAAAAAAGGATTTTTCAGCATTTTCAAAAAAGCCGGAAGCGGAATCGCAAAGCTGAAAACAAAATATGACAAAGCGGAAGTTAACGTTGACCGCATTACCGGTGTTCTTGAAGACCACCAGAACCAGCTTCTCACCGATATCGTAATGCTCGATAAGATGTACGAAAACAACCTTTCCTATTTTAAGGAACTGACCATGTATATCCTTGCGGGCAAAAAGAAACTTGAGCATGAAAGAGCAACTACTCTTATTGAACTTGAAGAGAAAGCGAAAACTTCCGGCCTTTCGGAAGATGCCCAGGCGGCAAACGATTTTGCAAATCTCTGCGACAGATTCGAGAAAAAACTTCATGACCTTGAAATGACAAGAACCATCAGCATCCAGATGGCTCCGCAGATCCGCCTTATCCAGAACGGCGATACCCTTATGGCTGAAAAGATCCAATCCACAATAAACAACACCATTCCTCTTTGGAAAAACCAGATGGTGCTCGCACTCGGTCTTGCACATTCCAAAGCCGCAGTTGAAGCCCAGCGAGAAGTTTCTGACCTTACCAACGAACTCCTAAAGAAAAACGCGGAAGCTCTTAAAACCGGCACCGTTGCCATTGCAGAGGAAAGTGAAAGAAGCATCGTGGATATCGAAACCGTTCGCTATACCAACGAACAACTGATTTCCACCCTTGATGAAGTGCTTCGCATTGCGGATGAAGGCAGAGCAAAACGCCTTGCTGCCGAAAACGAAATGATAATGATTGAAAACGAACTCAAGACAAAACTTCTTGATATAAGAAAATAACAGCGGACTGAAAACGGAAAGAAGGTGAGCTTTTGGACGAAAAATCCACCGGCGCAGTTGGAATATTGGCAATAGCGGTTTGCATAGGTGTGCTCATAGCCGCAAAAATGTTCTTTCCGTCGCTTTTTACGGTTTTGCTATGGATAATCGGAATAATAATTGCGCTTATTCTGGTGCTCATAGGGGCGGTTATCTATTTTGCATTCAGAAAACCGAAACCCGGCGAGGAAGAAACCGCAAAAGCAAAGGCAAACAGAATTATTTCCGACGGAAGAAACAAAGTTATGAGCATCCGCAGAAATGTTATGAGCATCAAAAACGCTGCGGTTAAAAACAGCGGAATAAAGGTTTGTTCCGGCGCAGATAAAATCCTTGGGGTTCTTCGCCAAAAGCCGGAACTTATGCAGAAAAACCGCCAGTTTTTCACCTATTATCTTCCGACCTTCGGTTCTATCATCGAAAAATACGAACGGATCGAAAAGAACGAAATGGCTTCCGAAGATATGGTGCAAAAAGTTCTTGAGCACCTTGATGATATGAAAATTGCTTTTGAAAAGCAATATAAAAGCCTTTTCAGCGGAGATATGCTTGATCTTACCGTGGAAATCGAGGCAATGACCATTGCCTGTAGGCGCGACGGTTTGCTTTCCGAAGAGGATTTTGAAAAAGATAAAGAAAATTCCATAGACCTTGAATTTTGAACACGCGTTTGATGTGATGTGAGCACCGTTATAAAGGTTGGTGATGATAAAAATGGCCTATGAAGACGAATTCAGAACCGATGGTTTTGAAAATGAGCACGCAGAAACTTCCGACGAATTTGTCGAAAACAAAGAATTTTCTTTCCTTGAAGAAACCGAGGAATTTGACGAAAGATTTTTCCATTCTGACGAATATAACAAAGAATTCTGCGGCGGACTTAAAGAAAAAGAAGAAGAGGATTCCGACGACGAGGGCGAAGAGGCTTTTACTTTTTCTGAAGGAAGCAAAAGAAGAGTTTCTATAGTCAGAAATGCTGCCGAAGCTTTAAAGATGGGCGCGATGATTGTTGCGACAACGTTTGTTGTTGCGGTAGGAGCACCGGAAATTCTTGCGGAAACATTGGATTCTTTTGAAAAAAAAGAGCCCGCTCCGCCTGCCGTTTCGGATGAGATTGTAACTCCGGATACTCCGGCAGAACCAGAAACACCGACAGAGCCGGATACTCCGGCAGAACCGGAAACACCGACGGAACCGGATACACCAACGGAACCGGATACACCAACGGAACCGGAAACTCCGACGGAACCGGAAACTCCAACGGAACCTGATACTCCAACGGAACCGGATACTCCGACGGAACCGGATACTCCGACGGAACCGGATACTCCGACACATACCCATGCTGAAATTACGGAAAAAGGCTATCCTGCAACCTGCACCGAAGCCGGTCTTACCGACAGGGTTTACTGCGAAACCTGCGGCGAGGTGCTTTCCGAACAGGTGGAAATAGAGCCTCTTGGCCATACAGAAGTTGTTGATAAAGGCTATGCGTCAACATGTACTGAAATGGGCCTTACGGAAGGAAGCCATTGCGAAACCTGCGGAGAGGTTATTGTTCAGCAGCTTGATATGGAAGTAATTCCTCATAATGAGGTGGTTCTTGAGGCTGTCGATGCAACCTGTACCGATACAGGCC
Source organism: Oscillospiraceae bacterium (assembly GCA_018110905.1). Lineage (GTDB taxonomy): Bacteria > Bacillota > Clostridia > Oscillospirales > Ruminococcaceae > UMGS1668. The sequence goes on along the minus strand of JAGBAZ010000021.1, from coordinate 2,999 downwards.
TTACAGAAGGATTATATTGCGATATGTGCGGAACGGTTTTTGTTGAACAGCAGATTGTTGAAGCTACCGGACACGAAGAAAGAGTTGTTGAAGGTTATCCCGAAACATGCACAACCGACGGACTGACAGAAGGCAGTGTGTGCGGAATCTGCGGCGAAGAACTTGTTGTTCAGGAAGTTATTCCTGCAGCAGGACATGTTCCCATGGGAGATGTTTTCGAACAGGCGCCGAACTGTATCGCTGACGGAAGCAGAGAATATAGCTGCGGAACCTGCGGAGAGTATATCACCGAGATACTGCCAATGGATCCGAATGCACACACCGATTATGACGGCGATGGAATATGTGATTTATGCCAAAATGTCATAAACTGACTGTAACCAATAGAAAGGAAGACATATCATGGAAAACAAGAAAAATAACACCGAAAAAATAATTGTTTCAATCCTTCTTATTGTTGCTGCGGCTGTGGTTTTCAGCCCCTCACTCCAGGGATTTCTTCCGGAAAATATAAAAACCGGAATCAACGCATTTATCGATGAGCATTTTGCAGAAAACGCCCTTGCGGGAATAACCTTTGCTGAAATCGGCGCGGCAATTCTTTCACTTGTAATCACTTTTGCGGTGGCAAACCTTGTAAAATTCGCTATCGGAAGCCTTAAATTCAAAAAACACAGAAGCGAAACCCTTCGCCAGCTTCTTGAAAAACTTCTTTATTACATAGTTTATATCGGCGGCGCAATTGTTGCTCTCAGCTGCCTTGGAGTTGATACCACCGCGATCTTTGTTTCCGCAGGCGTTCTTGCAATTATCGTCGGTTTCGGCGCCCAGAGCCTTATCGAAGACGTTATAACCGGACTATTCATAATTCTTGAAGGTGAAATCGCTGTCGGCGATATTATCACAATCGACGGTTTCCGCGGCGAAGTCAAATCCGTCGGTCTTCGCACCATAAGCATAATCGACCTTGGCGGCAACATCAGAATTATCAACAACAGCGAAATAGGCTCCCTTGTAAACCTTTCGGACGTAACTTCCGTTGCGGTGGTAAACGTTCCGGTAAGCTATGAAGATTCCCTTGTGGAGGCGGAAAACGCCGTGAGAGAAGCTCTTTCGGAACTTCCTTCCGAATATCCGGAAATCTTTAAAGAAGCTCCGGTTTATAAAGGCGTTGACAAACTTCTTGAAACTCATATCGAACTTATGGTTGTTGCAAACGTTTCCGAAGAAAACATATATAATGCAAGAAGAATTATGCAGAGAGAAATCAGATTCTCCTGCGAAAAAGCAAAACTTTCCGCTCCCTGCGAAGGATAAATTTAAGGAGGCGATTTTGTGAAATCTGAACCCCAAGGAAAAAGCACGGCAAGGAATATGGCTTATATTCCTTATGTTAATGGCGGCCTTGATTTTGCGATCCAGATGAATTATCTTATTGATTTTTCCTGGCAGATTTTCGATGAAAATCTTTATGTAATGGCAACCGGGGATATTTTTCCGATTTCAATGCTTAAAGATGCTGTTGGAGATACCGCGAAAATCAATATTACAAGATATTACAAAACGCCGGTCAGCAGTATTCCGGAGGCGGAAATTCCGCCTTCGGATCTTATTCCCGGAATTATCGAGGAAACAAATAAGCTGGCAAAAGGTTACGGAATAGCAATCACCAATGCAAGATTCAATGAATTTTCCGTTTCTGAAGCGGACAAAATGACGATTCACAGATTTGAAAAGGAAAAAGAAAATATAAGATTATATTCCGAGATAGCAAAAGCCGCAAATCCTGTTGCTGCAACAAGTGCAGTTCAAAGCGTAAACCCGGCACAAAAACCAATTGAAAAAGTTTCCTGGCTCTGTAAATGCGGAAAGGAAAACAAAACCAATTTCTGCAGTGACTGCGGTTCGCAAAAATCTTTTGAAAAATGGGTTTGCAGCTGCGGAACAAAAAACAGCGGAAAATTCTGCATGGAATGCGGAAGAAAACTTGAAGAATATTAAAAACGGGGTGAACTGAAAAATGAATGATATCTTCGATATTATGAATATTGCCAAAAATATCTTTTTGGGGATAATTCTGCTTTCAGTTGCCGCGATGATCGTTCTTCTTTTTGCAGGATGTTCCGCCGAAAAATATAAAATTAAATATGATAATAAATCGGCGTTCCTTTTTCCGAAAAATTCCGCAAAAGCCGGCGAAAAAGTTGCTTTGATATTTAAAAATAAATATATTGCCGCCGATGCCGGATATACTTTTTTCCTAAATGATGAAATAATCGATTATACATACAGCGATAAGGGAATAAAGATGGAATTTATAATGCCGGAAGAAGATGTTAAAATTTCGTACATGATCAGCTCTGCCATGTCGCCGGATGTTCCAACCGGCCCTGATTATACCGAGGCGGCGGATGTTCTTCTGATAGATTATTACGAAGAAACTTTTACCGAAGATGGAAAGGAACATTATGAACTTGTTCTTTGGACAACCGAGGATCCGCTTATTCTAAAACTTACGGAATATATCGGAACCGGCGGCGAAGAAACATCGAAGGATCACTTTGTTTCGTGCTATGCTTTCGATGACTTTTTGCACGTAATCGAAGTTAACGAGATGAGGCATTGGAACGATCTGGAAGAATCGGAAAGCATTGACGGAATGAAAATTGTTGTGAAATTCAGAATTAACGGGGAAGAATTCCGCGTTTCTTCCGAAAAAATTCCCGAAGACGGAATGTCTGTTTTTGCCGAAATAAAGCGTCTTTTTTCCGAACTTATAACAGAATGATAATATGATATTCAAATATATTTGAATGGTTGACAAAAGCCGGGTGTTGTTTTATCAGCACCCGGCTTTGAAAATCATAACCACTAGTAAACTAGTGGTTTGCTCAGACCCTAGAAGGGTCAGTACTTGCTGACCCCTCGAAGGGGTACTGAGGGTTAACCATCGCATCACAATTACAGGCAGCCACTAAAGTGGCTGCTTTTTTTGCCTC
>JAGBAZ010000020.1 GCA_018110905.1 Oscillospiraceae bacterium | reverse complement strand
GGAAATTTCCGGCACCATTAAAATAACCTGTTTTCCCTTTTCGATTTCCCTTTGGATAAGTTTAAGAAAAACCTGGGTTTTTCCGCTTCCGGTAACGCCGAAAAGAAGGGCTGTTTCAGATTTTTCGCTGTCACAGAGTTTTGATATTCCATCGAAAGCGTTTTGCTGTTCTTCGGAAAGAACTATGCTTTCCGGGTCGATTCTTTTAAAATTTTCTTTATAGGGTTTTCGGAAGGTTTCCTGTTCAAAAATTTCGAGAACACCTTTTTTCTCAAGTGTTTCAACAACTGTTTTTCCTGCGGAAGTGAAATAGCTTATTTCCTTAACGCAGGCAGAACCGACTTCCGAAAGAAATTCAAGAACTTCTTTTTGTTTGGGTGTCGGTTTTTTGAGCATCGAAGAACCCTGCTCATTGAGTTCGCTTTCTTTTTCGGAAAGGCGTACCATTTTTTCGGTTTCGTCGCCGATTTTGCGTTTTGTGCTTTCTTCTTTTCGAAGAAGGCCCCGCTCCGCCATTGAATCTATAAAATCAGAATCGGAAAAACCAAAGGCTTTGTTTATGTTTTCGCCCTCGGCGCCGTTCTTTTTCTTGCGGAGCCAGTTTATTATGCGCTGCTCCTCTTCGTTTTCGGATTCGCCGTTTGCGAAATATTTATAGATTGGTTTAAAATTCAGTCCCGGAGGGAGCATTGCCTTAACCGCTTCGAAAAGCGGACAAAAAGTTGTTACCGCAAGATATTTTGCAAGTTCCGTAAGTTCTTCGGAAACGACCGGTTCTTCATCAAGAAGAAAAGCGATTTCCTTGATTTTTTTAGGGTCGCCTTCCGGTTCTTCCGAAAGCGAAAAGACCATTCCCTGGCGCTTTTTTCCGCCGATTCCGAAAGGAACCATTACCCGGCAGCCGGGTTTTATTTTTCCTTCAAATTCTTCCGGAACGGAATAATCAAAAAGTTTGTCAAAGCCGAAAGCGGCTTTATCGATTGCTATTTTTGCGAACATAATAAAGCCCCTTTCGTTTTCCGGCAGGAGCAAGCCCCTGCCCTACGGTTTTGCCGTAATCAGGAAAGATCCATATCGTCGAGATAGAGATATCCGTTTGCTGCGATAAAATCTTTTCTTCCCTGAAGGTTATCGCCGAGGAGAAGATCGAACATTTCCGAAGTTGCGGAAGCTTCGCTCGGAGTTACCTTGATAAGACGGCGGGTTTCCGGATTCATGGTGGTGAGCCACATCATATCCGGTTCGTTTTCACCAAGACCTTTGGAGCGCTGGACGCTGTATTTTGCTTTTCCGAGTTTTTCGGTAATGCGGGTTTTTTCGTCCTCCGTATATGCAAAATAGGTATCGTCCTTGCAGGTTATTTCATAAAGCGGAGATTCCGCAATATAGACATAGCCTTCTTCGATGAGGGTAGGAGTAAGGCGGTAGAGCATTGTAAGGATAAGGGTGCGGATCTGGTAACCGTCAACGTCCGCATCAGTACAGATTACAACTTTGTTCCAGCGGAGATTTTCGATATCGAAGGAGGAAAGTTCTTTGTTTGCCTTGCTCTTAACTTCAACGCCGCAGCCGAGAACTTTGAGAAGATCGGTGATAACATCGCTTTTGAAAATTTTATCGTAGTCCGCTTTAAGGCAGTTGAGTATCTTTCCGCGTACGGGCATTATTGCCTGGAATTCGGAATCTCTTCCCTGCTTACATGCGCCGAGAGCGGAATCTCCCTCTACGATATAAATTTCGCGGCGGCTTGTATCTTTGGTACGGCAATCGACAAATTTCTGGACACGGTTGGTCATATCCATTGTTGCGGTAAGTTTCTTTTTAAGGTTCTGGCGGGTCTTTTCAGCGTTTTCGCGGCTGCGCTTGTTGATAAGGACCTGTTCCGCAACTCTTACAGCATCGTCCGGATTTTCGATAAAGAAAACTTCAAGCTGGTGCTTGAGGAAATCCGTCATGGCTTCGGCGATGAATTTGTTGGTGATTGCCTTTTTTGTCTGGTTTTCGTAAGAAGTCTGGCTCGAGAACGAGGAGGAAACAAGGATAAGGCAGTCCTCAACGTCCTGGAAGCTTATTTTGCTCTCGTTTTTGAGATATTTGTTGTTTGCTTTGAGGTAAGCGTCAATCTGGCTTACAAAGGCGGATTTTACCGCTTTTTCCGGAGAACCGCCGTGTTCAAGATGGCTGGAGTTGTGGTAATATTCGATTGCCTTTACTTTGTTGGAAAAGCAGCAGGCAATCTGCATTTTTACTTTATATTCTGGTTTATCTTCGCGGTCGCGTCCGGTTCTTTCGCCCTGCCAGAACTGGGTTCCGGTGAGAACGGCTTCTTCCCCGGCTATTTCTTTAACGTAGTCGCTTATTCCGTTTTCATAAATATATTCATAAGTTTCGAATCCGCCGGTAAGTTTCTGATCGCGGAGAACAAAAATTATTCCGGTGTTGACTACTGCCTGGCGTTTTATAACTTCCTGGTACCATTCAAGAGGAATTGCGGTATCGGTAAAAACTTCGTGGTCGGGTTTCCAGCGGATCTTCGAACCGGTTTTGCGCTTTGTTGTCGCTTCTTTGGTAAGTCCGCCGACGTTTTCGCCTTTTTCAAAATGGAGCTTATAGATAAAACCGTCGCGGCAGATTTCCGCATCCATCCATTCGGAGGAATACTGGGTCGCGCAAAGACCAAGTCCGTTAAGGCCGAGGGAAAATTCATAATCCCCTGCGCTTTCATATTTTCCGCCCGCATAAAGTTCGCAGAAAAGGAGTTCCCAGTTATAGCGCTGTTCGTTGTTGTTCCAATCAACCGGGCATCCGCGTCCGAAGTCTTCGACCTCGGTGGAACCGTCGTTATAGCGTGTTACGATTATTTTTTCGCCGTAACCCGCTCTTGCTTCGTCAATGGAGTTGGATATAATTTCGAAAGCGGCATGTTCACAACCTTCGATTCCGTCGGAACCGAAAATTACCGCAGGGCGTTTTCTTACCCTTTCGGCACCGTTTAATGTCTTTATACTTTCGTTTGTATATTCTTCGCGTTTCTTTGCCATTTTTTCCTCCGGTACATAAAATTCCAAGTTATATTATATAACTTTTTACTGCGTTTTTAAATTAATATTATATTAATAATATAAATAAAAAAGCGCCCGCAAAGCGGGCGCAGTCGATTTTGCTTTTTTGTTTATTAAATGCTGAATTCCGCCGCAAGGGTCACCGCTTCTACCGAACCGGTTTTAGGTTCAATAAGAGTAAACTGCTTTATAAGCCGATATTCACCTTCCGGAAGTTTTCCGTAAATCCTGCTGAGGTTATCTCCCCATGTGCAGCTGCTTTCCTTTTCAAGTATGTAGGCAACCTCGATAAAACTTGCTTCTTTTTCAGGCGAGAGGATATGCCATTCGCCGTCCTTTTTGAATTCTATCGAATAACTTTCTCCGTAGCCGGCTTCATATTTGCTTTCGTTTTTAATTTCAACGGCTATCTTTTCATTGGTAAAATCGGTTATATCCATTTTCAGAATTTCCGTATCGGTTATAATTTCTTCCGAAATTCCGAGAGATTTGTTCCCGGCGCCGCATCCGGAAAACAGAAAAACTGCTGCAAGCATGATCGCAAAAATCTTTTTCAATTGACCCACCTCAATTTTTTTATTCTACTTCAAATTCAAAAAAAGCATAATGCTTTCCGTTAATATAGTTGTCCGCATCTGTAAAAAAAGTTTTGACAAGGCGGTAGCTTCCTTTCGGAAGTTCGCCGTAGATAAGGCTTAAATCCGCACTCCATTCAACAAATTTATCTCCGATTTCATCAAGGGTATATAGCACCGTATCAAAAGCCGGAGTTTCCGAAGGTTCAACGGTTATCCAATCCTCGCCTTCAAGCTTTTGTATAAAATAATCTTCTCCGTAACGGATTTCATTTCCCTTATCGTTTCTGAATGTTATGGTTATTTCCGTTCCGGAAAGTTCTGCAGTTTTGTCCCAAATAAAAGATGTACTTTCTTTTTCAAGGCCGGTTATTTCAAATTCACCGGAAACCGTCTGCTCGTTTTCAAAGCCCGCGTCATTATCAAAAACAATGCGGCAGTCAATTCTGTATTTGCCAACGGGCAAAAGCCCATAAGCTCCCTCTGTGTTGTCGGAAAGATCATAACTTTCACCAGGAGCAATGGAAAGCATGGTTTTGTCATAACCTATCCCGCGAACATAATCCAGTTTTTCAAACTTTCCGTCGGTTTCTAAATAAAGTTCCCACATTGCGCTGAGCAGGATTTCTCTGTCGCTGTTATTGAAAATTTTTATTCCGCATGCGCGGTTCCAGCCATGGCTTTCCGCCGTAACATCAAGAGTTTTCGGACCCGCTTTTTCGTAATTCGGATTATCTATGCTGAATTCGGCTTTATAGTACCAACTATATTTTTTATCGGCATCATAACGGTTGCCATGAAAAAGCGCGCGATATTTTCCCGTAGGAAGTTCGCCATAAACATCTTCAAATTCAATATTCCATTCCGCTGTCTTTCCTTTTTTCGGAAATTCAAGTTCTTCCGGAGAAATATATTCTTTCAAGGATTCCAAAACAACCCATCTGTCGTCTTCAAAACGCTGGATTATAATTTTCCGAAGTTCCAGTTCTATATCCGAACCCATTTCCACGAAAAAAACGGCATTTGTTCCGGAAGTTTCTTTAACGTATATTTTATACGGATCGGTTCCGCATTCCCTGCAGGTAACTCCGCAGGAACAAAACAAAAGAACCGCTAATAATATAGTCGCGATTTTTTTCATTTTATTTCATCTTCCCGTCCTGTTTTATTTCAAATTCCGCAAAGGTTCTTTGTCCTCCGCAGGGAATCCCGTCTTCATTAAGCAAAGTCACATCTTTTGCAACGCGATAAGTTCCGTTCGGAAGGGCACCGTATCTTTCTTCAAAATTCACAGAAAAATTATGTATTCCGCCGGGTTCAAGGCCGTATGCTGTCATTGCGAAGAAACCTTCATTTATCTCATCAAGCGGGACCCAGGTTTTTCCTTCCAGGAATTCTATATAATAATCCTCGCCAAAGCTTATTCCGCCCCTTGAATTGTTTTTTAATTCAAAAGTCACGCTTTTATCACTGCTGCTTATAATCTCGATCGTTACAAGGTTTGGATCAATTTCCGGCTCGGCGGAAACGCATCCTCCAAAAACAAGAGCAAGAACCGCTACCATTATGATAACTTTTTTCATAAAATCCTCCGATAAACAGAAAATGCCGCCGCCAACAAAGGCAGCGGCATCCTTTTCGGTTAAATAAGGCTCGCGTAAATTTTATATTCTCCCGTTTCAACGTTAATTTCAACAACAAGGTTTATAACGCCTTCGGTAACTTCACCGGGAACATATATACTTTCTTCCGGAATTGTAAAAGGTTCTTCCGTTCCTTCACCCATCATCGGAAGATAGTTGCCTTCCGCATAATCTTCGAGGGTCACGGTTTTTACAAGGTTTACGATATAATATTCGCCTTCCGGATATGCCCCTTCAAACTTTCCTTCAATCCAGAATTCAGATATGATTTTTTCTTCTTCCGAAATATCTTTAAGAATAACTGAAACAGATTCCTTTCCTATGGTAAGTTCAATGCTCCGTTTTTTATCAAGATCTTCCTCAAGAATTTTTGCATCTTCCATCTGGGATTTTTCTTCCTGGGCAACAGAACTTGAAACCTTGGAATCAGAAAAGTTTATTTCTATGTTTGCAGAATTATCTGTAAAATATCTTGCAAGCGCTTCGGTAACGGTAACAAAATATTCTTCCTCATCTGTTTCCGGCTCAGCATTTTCTTCCGGCATTTCCGGAACAGCCGGTGCTTCGGGTTCAAATGTTTCTGCTTCCTCTGCCTCTGTTACCGCCTGGTTTGCAATGTCGGCAGTATAAAAATAATCAAACATCGAAGCAGGTGCTTCTTTAGCTTCGCGAGGCGCAGATTCGCTGGAAAGCACAGAAGAAAAAATCGGAACACTTACGCAAACAAGAACAACAGCCGCTGCTGCTGCAATATACTTTGAATATTTCTTGAAAGGAACAACATTTTGTTTTTGTTCTTCTGCTTTTTCAAAAATGCTCTCAACATCCGGAATTTCGGGTATCTCTATTTCCGAATCCATTTCACGAAGCATTTTTGCAATATTCTGTTCAAACATATTTTCATCGTGTTCAGCCATCGTTCTCACCTCCCAGCATTTCTCTTAATTTTGCATATGTACGGTGAAGCTTTGAACTTACCGTACCCTGCGGTTTGCCGATCATTTCGGCAATTTCTTTATTTGTATAACCATGAAGCACCGAAAGAATTATTATCATTCTTTCATCGCTTTCAAGTTTTGAAAGCGCAGAAGCAAGACTTGCGCTTTCCGAAATATCCTCTTCTATATTTTCCGAACCCACAGATGGGGTTTCTATAAGATCATCAAAATTATATACTCCGCGGCGGTCTATCATGTTCGATATTTCTTTTTTACACCGAACACTCAGAATTCTGAATGCCCAGGAAGCAAAGGAATTTGCATCACGAAGTTTCCCTATACCTTTCCAGATATCAACAAATGTATCGGAAACAACATCCGAAGCATTTTCCGCATCGCCGATAGTATAGAGAGCAAATTTATAAAAATCCTTATAGCAGGAATAATACAGATCGGAAAAGGCATCTTTGTCACCTTTTGACGCCCTGACAACCAAATCAATATCAACTTTCATAACCACACCACCAATCATGGCTATCATTATATTAGTGCGAAAAAAACGCCGTTTTGTTGCATAAAAACAAAAAAATTTTTAAAAAATTCCAATAAATTTATTATAGCCCAAAATCATTGATAAATATATTCCATTTCAGAATATTTTTTACAGAAATAAAAAAGTTAAAACAAAATCCACGCAAATCCGTTTACCGTTTATATTGTTTTATTTCCGTTTATATGGTATAACAATTATAACAAAACCAATCAACTTTTGGAGATGATCTTATGTTTATGGAAGAACGAAGAAAAGAAATTTCCGAAATCATAGAAAAAGCCGGAAAAATAACAATTTGCGAAATAACCGAAAAATATGAAATTTCCGACGAATCCGCAAGACGTGACCTGCGGATTCTCGAGCAGGAAGGCCTTTGCAAACGCACCCATGGCGGTGCAATTGCTCTTCAGCAGGTCTGCGTGCGTCCTTCGCCGGACCGTGACCTTGAAAAAATGGAGGTTTTTGATAATTACCGCGAAATTGCAAAGGAAGCCACAAAGCTTATCCGTGAGGGTGATGTAATTTATCTCACCGGCGGTTCTTTCGGGTACATAATGCTGTCTTTTATTCCGGAAAATTTGCATTTTACCATTGTTGTCAACAACATTGATATTGCAAAAGCTCTGCGGTCCTTCAAAAACGCCGATGTTTACGTTGTCGGAGGAAAAATGCGTCAAAGCGGTTCTCTGGTTGACAGCCTTGCAACCGAATTTATAAAAAGAATGCATTTTGACCTTTGTTTCATCACCGGTTCAGGTTTAACCCTTGAATCCGGTCTTACCAACGGAACAGATGAAACCGCTTCATTCCAACGGGCAGTTATTGCAAACAGCCGAAAATGCTGTCTTCTTCTTTCAAGCCACAAAATCGGCGTTGATTCCTTCATAAAAGTTTGCGATGCGAACATTTTTGATTACATTATCACCGACTGGAACTGTTCCGAAGAACACCTTTCTGCATTCGAAAGCGAGGGAATTTATCTGACTGTTGTGGAGGAACCCAAATGAACCGGGAACAGAAATTAAGAAACATAATTCTTGACAAATACATAAGTTTAAGAAAATTTGCAAATGCAGCAGAAATTCCCTATTCAACTCTTACCACAATACTCGAACGCGGAATTGCGGGAGCATCTTTTGATACTGTTATAAAAATTTGCCGTGTTCTTGAAGTTGACCCAAAAGAGATATAAAAAAGCCCGCGGATGCGGGCTTTTTATTTTATAAATTTCAAATAAAAATTACTTTCGTTTTCTGTTTCAAGAACACATATCAAATTGAGATTTTCAAAAATATCTTTAGTTTTTTTAAACGATTGCTCAAATCCAAAACCCATCACGCCATAGGTTGTTTCAATTATTTCCTCCGGCAAACAGATTTTCAAATCAATACAAAAAGGTTCTTTTTCGGCGTTTTTAATATTTACATCCCATATATGGATTTCTCCGCCTTTTTTGAGCACACGAACCATTTCTTCAGCAGCTTTTTTTCTTGTTTCAGTGCTCATAAACATAAACGAATAAAAAGCCGTTACGGAATCAAAAAAAGAATCTGGAAAATCAAGACTTTCTGCATCCATAAGACGTTTTTCAAAACAATCCGGTGCCTCATCAAGTTCATTCTGACTATTATCAACGGCAATAACACGTTTTTTATAAAGTCTGCCGATAATTCCTTCTCCACCGCCGCCAATATCAAGGATTTTACCTTTTATGTCATTATTCAAAGTAATATTCATTAAAATTCATCCATTTCCGTAAAAACAACTCCGCTTGAAGTTGTAACTCCGCCGTAGATTTTGTCGTCAAATCTTCCGATGCTCATATAATGCTCAAGCATACCTTTTGCTGTGAATGGCATATCCTTTTTGAGCACGTCATCATAATTCACCCACTCAAGTTTTCCCTCACTGCAATCAGTTTTGAGCATCGTATTTTCTTTCAAATCAGCAAAAAAATAGTAATTCTGTCGAATTTCGCCGTTTTTGTTTCGAAGGGTAACATATTTAAATTTAAGGTTATCAATATCGTGCTCAAAAATTCCGATTTCTTCAGACAATTCGCGAAGCATTGCAGCTTTTGCATCGTTAAGTTCGTCTTTTTCAAAATGTCCGCCAATTCCGCACCAGGAAGGAGAAACCACTCTTGAACCAACCCGATAAAGCATCAGCATTTTTCCGTTTTGAGTAAGATAAATTGCCGTCATATTGCGAAGTTTGCCTTCCAAGAAAATCACCTCTTTAAAATTGATAATCTAATTATATATCAAATATAAAAATTTGCAATCATAACCACCGGCTGAGCCGGTGGTTTGCACCAGCCCTTGAAGGGCATAGTACGGCCGCGTCTTAAGACGCATCAAATTTTTCTTCTTTTGCATATTTGTGCCCGGCCGCCTGTAAACAGGC
>JAGBAZ010000019.1 GCA_018110905.1 Oscillospiraceae bacterium | reverse complement strand
TGAGGCAAAAAAAGCAGCCACTTTAGTGGCTGCCTGTAATTGTGATGCGATGGTTAACCCTCAGTACCCCTTCGAGGGGTCAGCAAGTACTGACCCTTCTAGGGTCTGAGCAAACCACTAGTTTACTAGTGGTTATGATTTACAAAAAATCCCGTTTGTGAGATAATTATTCTATAAAAAACGAATGGGGGATTGTTATGAAAAAGAGTGTTTTGTTCGGTTTAACCGCCGGTCTGGCTGCTGCTTCCGCCGCTGCGGTTTTTGTTGGAAAAATTTCGAAAGAAATCAAAAACGACCTTGTTGAAGAAGAATTTGATTCTCCGTTCGGAAACAATTGGATAAAAATTTCTATGGGTTCTTCCGAAAGCGCAAAAGGGCTTATGTATATCAAGATTCAGGCAGAATGTGATTCCAACGAGGATATTTGCAAGCTCGTTCTTTTTGCGGAAAAGGATGCGGCCATTTCAATGGTCTGGGAAGACAACGAGCATTTTTTGCTTCTTGCGGGAAACGGAAAACGCAAACAATGCTGCGACGTTGTTTTCGATACGAAAAACATCACAATGAAATATTACCCGGTAAAAATATGATAAAAAACGGCGGAAAATTTTCCGCCGCTTTTTTTTAATCGCAGACATAAAGCCCGAAAAGAGCAAGGGTTCCGTTTCCGTCATATTCCATTCCGGCGCTTTCCGCAAGTTTTCTTGCGTGGATGCAGAAAGCGGAAATGCAGGAAAATTTCATATCCGGAAAGTTGCAGGGTTTGCCTTCGGTTATGGCACAGGGATTACAAAGACTGCAGCCGCTGGAACCTATCATAAATCCGGGATGACCTTTTTCCCGGAGTTTTTTCATAAGACGAAGGCCGGCGGCATTATGCTGTCCCTTCGCTTTTTTGATTGCTTCTCCGTCTTTATAATCGGAAATGGGCCAGATGCTTTGGAGAACGATTGCGTGTCTGTGTTCAAGAACACGTTTTTTCATTTCTTCGGGGGTTCCGCAATCCGGCGGACAGGAATAGTTAACGGCAAATTTTCCGCAAAGATTTTCCGCGCAATAGGGGCGGAAAGTTTCGTCAAAAACGATATCTGCGGTATCGACCACGGCGGCATTGGTGAAGCCTTCCTCTTTAGCAAGGAAAATAAGCATTTCGTCGGTCATATCAAAAATCTCCTTTTACATGAAATCCGGTTTGATTTTACAGCAAATAAATCTTTTTGTCCAGCGCGATTTTTTGCTGTTAAATTCACAAAAAATTAATTGCCTTAAATATATATGTATGGTATAATAAAATGTCAAAATGGGTAACTATGTAAAGAAGGTGAAACCGCTTGCGGATAATCGGAATCGACCCGGGCTATGCAATAGTCGGAGTGGGCGTTGTGGATTACGTTAAAAACAAATTCTATCCGGTAAAATTCGGCGCGGTGGATACCCCCGCGGGAACGCCTTTTGAAGAAAGGCTCCGTATAATTTACGATACCGTAAAAGAGGTTATTGAAGAAACAAAGCCCGAATGCATGAGCATTGAAAGACTTTATTTCAACAGCAACCAGAAAACCGCCATCGACGTTGCGGAAGCAAGGGGAGTTATCCTTCTTGCGGCGATCCAGGCGGGGATCCCGATTTTTGAATATACCCCGCTCCAGATAAAACAATCGCTTGTCGGTTACGGAAGAGCGGAAAAACACCAGGTACAGATAATGGTCCGGGATACTTTAAGGCTCGAAGCTGTTCCGAAACCGGACGATACCGCCGATGCTCTCGCTGCGGCGATCTGCCACGGTTACAGCAACGGTTCGCGCCTTTCCAAAGCGATTAAAGAGTTATAACAATACGATTTACCGTGGGGGCGGATATCATCCGCCCGAAAAAATACTTTTGAGGTAAAAGATATGATATACAGCCTTAACGGAAAACTTTTACATATTGAGGAAGGCTTTTTTGTTGTGGAATGTGCCGGCGTCGGCTATCTCTGCAAAGCTTCCGCAACAACTCTTTCCTGCCTTCCGCCGAAAGACAGCGAAGTTTTTGTTTATACAACAATGACTTATAATCAGGAAACCGGTTCCGATCTTTACGGATTTTATGACAGAGCGGAGCAGGATTGCTTCAGAATGCTCACCTCGATTTCCGGAATCGGCCCGAAAGCCGCCCTTGCAGTCCTTTCGGAATTCACCCCGGATTCCTTTGCGCTTGCGGTTGCTTCCGGCGATGCAAAAGCCATAACGAGGGCAAAAGGAATCGGCCCGAAAGCCGCCCAGAGAATTATTCTTGAGCTCCGCGATAAGATTTCGAACGATTCCGTTTCGAAAGGTTTTTCTTCCGCTCCGGCGGTTTCTGTCGGAAGGATCGGCGGAAACGCCGGCGAGGCTATTGCCGCAATGGTAAGCCTTGGCTATACCAATTCCGAAGCCGCCGCGGTTATCGGAAAACTTGACCAGAGCCTTCCCGTTGATGAAATGATAAAAGCGGCACTTAAAGCCATTGCAATGAAAAGATAAGGAGTGATTTTTAAATGCTTTCTAACCAGATGGATTTTGAAAACAGAATAGTCGCTCCGGAATATGAGGAAACGGACAGAGAAAACGAACTTTCCCTTCGTCCGAGAACTCTTGATGAATATATCGGCCAGACCAAAGCGAAGGAAAACATGGCGGTTTATATTGAAGCGGCAAAACGCCGCGGCGAAGCATTGGACCATGTTCTTCTCTATGGACCTCCCGGACTTGGAAAAACAACCCTTTCGGAAATCATAGCGAACGAAATGGGCGTCGGTTTCCGAATAACAAGCGGCCCGGCGATAGAAAGACCCGGCGACCTTGCGGCTCTTTTAACCAACCTTAACGAAAACGATATACTTTTCATCGATGAAATTCATAGAATGAACAGAAGCGTTGAGGAAGTTCTTTATCCCGCAATGGAGGACTACGCTCTTGATATAATCGTCGGCAAAGGACCTTCCGCAAGAAGCATCCGTGTTGATCTTCCGCATTTTACCCTTGTCGGTGCGACAACAAGAGCGGGTCAGCTTTCCGCTCCGCTTCGTGACCGTTTTGGCGTTGTTGAAAGGCTTGAACTTTATTCCCCGGCGGAACTTTGCAGAATTGTTGAGCGAAGCGCCGGAATACTCAATATTGAAATTGAGCACGAAGGCGCCATGGAACTTGCGAGAAGAAGCCGAGGAACTCCGCGAATCGCCAACAGATTCCTTAAGCGTATCCGCGACTTTGCCCAGGTTATCGGCAACGGAATCGTAACAAAGGAAATCGCGGCGGAAGCTCTTTCAAGACTTGAAGTCGATGAACTCGGTCTTGATGCTATCGACCGCAGAATTCTTATGATGATGATTAAAAACTATAACGGAGGTCCGGTTGGGCTCGAAACCCTTGCGGCAGCCACCGGCGAGGAATCCGTTACTATTGAAGACGTTTATGAGCCCTATCTTATGCAGATAGGTTTCCTTACCAGAACGCCCAGGGGACGCTGTGCAACGGCTTTGGCCTATGAGCATCTCGGAATGATGATGCCGGAACAGCCCTGCGGCGAATGCGAACAGATGAGAATTGGAGAGTGATTTAATGGGAAGAATTTTCGGAACAGACGGTGTTCGCGGAATTGCGAACAAAAAACTTGACGTGGAACTTGCCCTTGCAATTTCCCGCGCGGCGGGAATGATAATAAAAAATGAAACAACCGGGAAACCGAAGGTGATTGTCGGAAGGGATACCCGCCTTTCCGGAACAATGCTTGAAGCCGCCGTTGCGGCAGGACTTTCCTCCGTCGGCTGCGATGTTGAACTTCTCGGAGTTGTTCCGACCCCGGCTGTTGCCTATCTTGTTACAAAACTCGGTGTTTCCGGCGGCGTTATGATAACCGCAAGCCACAACCCTTTCCAGTATAACGGAATCAAATATTTCGGTTCCACCGGTTTTAAACTTACCGATGAACAGGAAGAACGAATCGAAGGAATCGTTCTTGACGGAAAAGAACCCATCGAACTTTCCGAAACCGAAAACATCGGAAAAATAACCCGCAATGAAGAAGCGGCGGAACTTTATGTTGAACATATTTCTTCCACAGTGGGAGATCTTTCCGGAATAAAAATTGCCGTTGACTGCGCAAACGGAGCTTCGTTTGCAACCGCAAAGAAGATTTTTGAAAAAACCGGAGCGAATGCTGCTTTCCTCAACTGTGAACCTGACGGAATCAATGTAAACAAGGACTGCGGTTCTCTTCATCTTGACGGTCTTGGAAAATACGTTAAAGAAAACGGCTTTGATATCGGCGTTGCTTTTGACGGCGACGCTGACCGCTGCCTTGCAGTTGACGAAAACGGCGAACTTATCGACGGCGATATGTTCATGGCAATTCTTGCGAAAAGATTTGCTTCCGAAGGAAGACTTAACAAAAACATCTTCATTCCCACAATTATGAGCAATATGGGACTTTTTAAGTTTGCGGAAAAGCATAATATGAATTGCTATCCCACAAAGGTCGGCGACAGATATGTTCTCGAATCCCTTCTGAAGCTTGGCGCTTCTCTTGGCGGTGAACAGAGCGGACATATCATTATTCCGGAATATATGACCACCGGCGATGGCGAACTTTCCGCACTTATGATAATCGAAACCATGAAGCTTGAAGGGAAAAAAGCTTCCGAACTCAAAAAAATAATGACCGTATATCCTCAGGTTATGGTGAATATTGAAGCAACCCCGGAAATGAAGGCGAAACTTGATGATCCGGAAGTAAAAAGCTATCTTGATATCGAAAGCGCCCGTCTTGAAGGCGACGGAAGAATTCTTGTTCGTCCTTCCGGAACGGAACCGCTTATCCGAATCATGATCGAAGGAAAAGACAAGGCGAAAATCGACGCGCTTGTTCGTGAATGCGCCGAAACACTTAAGAATCTTATCAGCTGAGGTAAAAAATGAGATATACAAAAGATTGGAAAGATTATGAGCTTCTTGATTGTTCTGAAGGCGAAAGACTTGAACGCTGGGGAAAAGTTATTCTTATAAGACCGGACCCGCAGATAATCTGGAACACCCCCAAAGAACACCCCATGTGGAAACACGCGGACGCAAGATATGTCCGTTCTTCCCAGGGCGGCGGACATTGGGAGTATCGCCGCGAACTTCCGGAATTCTGGAAAATAAAATATAACGATCTTACCTTCAAAATCAGCCCCACCGGTTTCAAACACACCGGTCTTTTCCCGGAACAGGCGGTGAACTGGGATATGATGATCGAAAAAATAAAAGCCGCAAAATCCGAAGGCAGGGAAATAAGAGTTCTCAACCTTTTTGCATATACCGGCGGCGCAACCGTTGCAGCGGCTTCTGCGGGAGCTTCCGTCTGCCATGTTGATGCGGCAAAAGGAATGGTCCATTGGGCAAGGGAAAATGCTGAACTTTCCGGACTTAACGAAAAACCCGTCCGCTGGATCGTTGATGACTGCAAAAAATTTGTTGAAAGAGAGATCCGCCGCGGAAGCAAATATGATGCGGTAATTCTTGACCCGCCTTCCTACGGAAGAGGTCCCGGCGGCGAAGTCTGGAAACTTGAAGAGCATGTTTATGAACTCGTAAGCCTTGTTGCCGAAGTTCTTACCGACGAACCGCTTTTCGTTCTGCTCAATTCCTATACCACCGGTCTTTCCGCTTCCACCATGGCCTATGTTCTCGGCTCTGCAATGAAAAAATTCGGCGGAAAAGTTTCTGCGGAAGAAATCGGCCTTCCGGTAACCCAGAGCGGAATGGCGCTTCCCTGCGGTTCTTCCGCAATCTGGATGAAAGAATAAAAAAGGCTTCTCCTTGAGGAGAAGCTGTCAGCGCAGCTGACTGATGAGGTGTTTGTCCGCAAATTTATACCGCAACAACACCTCATTCGTCGCCTTCGGCGCCACCTTCCCCTCAAGGGGAAGGCTAAAAAGGAAGTGATTTATATGCTTGACCCAAGACAATATCTTGAAAAAGATTTTTCGTACCATGCTGATATGCTTGATGCGCTTTTGGAGGAAGGAACAAAAATTTTGTATTCCGAGGAGGACGGGGTTATGCTCCGTATCGGAAAAAGAGGACCTTTCGCAATTTCCGCAAAAACCTCCGAAGCAATGACCAAAATGGCTTCGCTTATCGAAAAAGATCGCTATATGGCGATAATCCGTCCGCTCAAATTCCTTCCGGAATTTTTTGCGGTGAAAGGCAAAGCGGAAACAATGCCGTGCTATCAGGCTTCCTATCAGTCGAAAGAGCCCGTTTTGGAATATGAAATTCCCGGAATAGAAATAAAACCCCTTACCGAAGAAAATCTTGAGTTTGTCTGCGAAAATTATGATGACGACAAAGATTATATCAAAAGCCGAATCGAATACGGAATGCTGGGCGCTTTTGATGAAAGCGGAAACTGTGCCGGATTCGTCGGTTTTCATGGGGAAGGCGCCATGGGACTTCTTAAGGTTATTCCCGAATACAGAAGGAAAGGCATAGGTTTTGTTCTCGAGGCAAAAAATCTTAACCGCCGCCTTTCCGAAGGAAGAATTCCTTTCTGCCATATTGTTGTCGGAAACGAAAAATCCATGTGCCTTCAAAGAAAAATCGGAATGAAATTATCCGATAAAATCGTTACATGGGTCTTTAAATAAACAAAAAAGTCTGAAAAAACTTATGAGGATAAAAAGGATCAAAAATGTCTAAAAAAAGTTTTATCGAAGCAAACAGAATAAGTTTCAGCTATCCGAGCTATGACGGAGTGATTCCGCCCCTTGTTCTTGACGGAGTAAGTGTTTCCATCGAAGAAGGGGAATTTGTTGCGGTACTCGGTCACAACGGTTCCGGAAAATCCACCCTTGCGAAACATTTCAATGCAATTCTTGTTCCAAGCGAAGGAAGCGTTTCCGTAAGCGGAATTTCCACCGCGGAAGAAGCAAAGCTTTTTGAAATCCGTCAGGAAGTGGGAATGGTTTTCCAGAATCCGGATAACCAGATAGTTGCAACAATAATCGAAGAAGACGTTGCCTTTGCGCTGGAAAATCTCGGCGTTCCGCCGGAAGAGATCCGCGAAAGGGTTGACGATGCGCTTAAAAAAGTCGATATGTATGATTATCGCCTTCATGCGCCGAACCAGCTTTCCGGCGGACAGAAACAGCGAATCGCCATTGCGGGAATTATTGCAATGCGCCCGAAATGCGTTGTTCTTGATGAACCCACCGCAATGCTTGACCCCAAAGGCCGCAGAGAGGTTATGGAAACCATAAAACAGCTCAACAGTGAACTTGGTATCACCGTTGTTATCATCACCCACTATATGGACGAGGCAGCAATGTGCAACAGAGTTGTTGTGGTTGATGACGGAAAGGTGATAATGGATTCCACCCCGAGAGAGGTTTTCGGAAGCGTTGAAAAAATAAAAGAACGCGGTCTTGATGTTCCCCAGGTTACGGAACTTTGTTATGAACTTAAAAAAGAAGGCTTTGAAATTCCGGATTGTGTGCTTACGGAAGAGGAATGCGTTTTTGCACTCGAGGAACTTCTGAAAGGCGGTGCTCAGAATGGCTGATGCAATTATCAGAACAGAAAATTTAAGCTACGTCTATTCCGAAGGAACCCCCTATGAGCACCGTGCGATAGATAACGTAAATATTGAAATTGAAAAAGGTTCATTTGTCGGACTTATCGGCCACACCGGTTCCGGAAAATCCACCCTGATCCAGCATCTTAACGGGCTTATTAAGCCAACTTCCGGAAAAGTTTTTGTCGGAGGCGAGGATATTTGGGCAAACCCCAAGGAAATAAGAAAATTCCGTTTTAAAGTCGGTCTTGTTTTCCAGTATCCGGAGCACCAGCTTTTCGAGGAAACGGTTTATAAAGATATCGCCTTCGGACCGAAAAACATGGGACTTTCCGAAAATGATATAAACAGAAGAGTGCGTGAAGCCGCAAAACTCACCGGTCTTACCGAGGAATATCTTGAAAAATCGCCTTTTGAACTTTCCGGCGGTGAAAAGAGAAGAGTTGCCATTGCGGGCGTGCTCGCAATGAAACCCGAAGTGCTCATTCTTGATGAACCCACCGCAGGACTTGACCCCAAAGGACGTGAATTTATCCTTTCGGAGATAAAAAATTACCATGACGAAACAGGCGCAACCGTTATTCTTGTTTCTCACAGCATGGAAGATGTTGCCCGTTTCGCAAGCCACGTGCTCATAATGAACCATTCAAAGGTTGCAATGTACGGAGAAACCCGTGAAATTTTCAAACGCGTTGATGAACTCTGCAAAATCGGACTCGAAGTTCCCCAGATAAGCCGCGTTTTTGCAAAACTCCGCGAAAAAGGTTTTGACGTTCCGGAAAGCGTGCTCACCGTTGAGGAAGCAAAAAATGCAGTGTTTGATCTCCTTAAAAAAGGAGGCGAAACCGATGCTTAAAGACATAACTTTCGGTCAGTACTTCCCGGGAGATTCCATAATCCACCGCCTTGACCCGAGAATGAAGCTCATTCTTATCGTTGCATATATCGTTCTGCTTTTCGTTGCGGACGGTTTGTTCTCTCTTCTTATCGGTGCGGGAATGGGAGTTATCTTTTATGCGCTCTCAAAACTTCCCTGGAAGCTTGTCATCAAATGCATAAAGCCCATTATGCCGATTATAATCTTTACCGCCGTGCTCAACGTTTTCTTTGTTGAAGGCGAACCGCTTTTTGAATGGAAATTTATTTCGATTTCCGAAAAGGGCGTGCTCACCGCCGTGCTCATGTGCATACGCATAATCTGCCTTATTGCCGGAAGCAGCCTTTTAACCTATACCACAACCCCTATTGCGCTTACCGACGGCCTTGAAAGACTTATGAAACCGCTCCAGAAGATAAAAATTCCGGTGCATGAACTTTCCATGATGATGACCATTGCTCTTCGTTTTATCCCCACCCTTATCGACGAAACTCAGAAGATAATGGCGGCGCAGAAAGCAAGGGGCGCGGACATGGAAAGCGGCAACGTTATCGAAAAGGCAAAAGCTCTTATCCCGATTCTTATTCCGCTTTTTGTTTCCGCATTCAGAAGGGCGGACGAGCTTGCCCTTGCAATGGAATGCCGCTGCTATCATGGCGGCGAAGGCAGAACAAGAATGAAACAGCTTAAACTTTCCGGAAAAGATTTCGGTGCTGCTCTTTTTGTTGCCCTTGGTTTTGCGGCGATTATCCTTATGAATATGTTCGGTCCGGAGGTGTTCAGACTTTGAGAAACCTTCTGCTGACCATTTCTTATAAGGGCACTAATTATCACGGCTTCCAGGTCCAGAAAAACGCTGTAACCGTTGCGGAAACTCTTCAGGACGCAATGCAGGTGCTTTTTAAGGGCGAAAGACCGGACATCAAAGGCTGTTCCAGAACCGACGCCGGCGTTCATGCCAACATGTTCTGCGTAAGTTTCAAAACCGAAAGCGAAATGGATTGCGATCATATCCGCAGGAGCCTTGATGCGCTTCTTCCGGACGATATTGCCGCGGTGGACTGTGAGGAAGTTTCCGAAAATTTCCACGCCCGCTATTCCTGCAAAGGAAAACGCTATGTTTATAAAATCTGGAACGCGCCTTATATGAGCCCTTTCTGGCAGGGACTTGCGCTCCATTATCCGAAACCCATCGATGAAAACTATCTTGATGCGGTCTGCACCGATTTTATCGGAACTTATGATTTTTCCGCTTTCTGCGGTTCAAACGGCGACCAGGAGGATTTCACCAGAACAATTTTCGATTGCCAGGTTGAAAGGGAAGGGGAACTTGTTACCTTTTCCGTGACCGGCGACGGATTCCTTTATAACATGGTCCGTATAATGGTCGGAACCCTTCTTGAAGTTAATGAAGGAAAAATCGAACCGGACGAAATTCTTGATATAATCGAATCCAAAGACCGCACCAGAGCGGGAAGAACCGCAAAAGCCGAAGGACTTTATCTCGATTACGTACTTTATGATGAGGAAGATGACTGACAGCATGGAATTTATTACAACCGAATTTCCGAAAAACGATACCGTTGTTGCTCTCGGAGTTTTTGATGGTGTCCATAAAGGTCACCGGGAAGTTCTGCGCAGAGCAGTTATTTCCGAAGGACTTGAACCCTGGGTCTTCACCTTTTCGGAAAAAAGCCTTCCTACGGGAAAAGCCGGTGCAAAACGTCTTGAACCGCCGGAAATAAAATTCAGCATTATGAAATCCTGCGGAATAAAACATGTTTATGCTCCGGATTTCGGGGACGTTAAAGGACTTTCCGGCGAAGAATTTGTGCGCGATATCCTTTTCAAAAAGCTCCGCTGTAAAAAAGTTGTCTGCGGAACAGATTATCGCTTTGGTTTCAAAGCTTCCTGCGGAACAAAAGAAATGGCGGAATTCTGTGAAAAATTCGGAATGGAATATTGTTTTGTCGAAAAAATTTACGACAAAGGCGAGGCCATAAGTTCCACAAGAATCCGCGCTGCAGCCGAAAACGGAAATATGGCGGAAGTGGAACTTCTTGCGGGATATCCTTTCTGCGTTGAAACCGAAATCGTTTCCGGAAATAAACTCGGAAGAAAATTCGGTCTTCCGACAATCAACCAGCCCATTGCCGAAAATTACATAATTCCGAAATTCGGCGTTTATGTTTCTGCGGCTTATATCGACGGGAAATTCTATCCGGCGGTTACGAATGTTGGGGTAAAACCCACTGTTTCCGACGAAAATATTCCCGCAGCAGAAACCCATATAATCGGTTGGAACGGCGAACTTTACGGAAAAAAAGTTCCGGTTTTTCTCATTGATTTTGTCCGTGAGGAAATGGTCTTTAAAAACCGCGAAGAACTTTTTGCAAGAATTGCCGTTGACAGAAGCAATTCTGAACGTCTTGCGCTGCGCTGGATAAGAACATCCGGCGAAGATACCAAAAATCTTCTCGGAATTTGAAAAAAGGTGATTTTTTGAACAAAAATTTAAAAAAGGATATACCCGTTGCTCTTTTTGCGGGGCTTATCTGCGGAATTGTCTGCGCGGCGGCCCTTGCGTTTATTGACGCGAAAAAAATATGGCTTTCCATTCCGATAGCTTTGGCAATGGCTGTTTTTTCTTTTCTTCAAACCGCTCTTGATAAAAAACTTTCCGCAAACAGATATGAAAAAGCAGAAAAGGAGATCCAAAAACCTTATTTTTGCACGGCGGAAGGAATTTTAAGAAAAGATTTTGATATGCCGACAAAGTTTTTCTTTACCGAAGAAAGCATTATTGCGGTTTATTACAAATCCAAAAAGCCCACAATTGAAGAATTTTTTAAAAAGAATTTCGGATTTTTTGAAAAGGATCGTTTCGGAAGACTTAACATAAAAGTTGAAGACGGCAGAAGGATCGTTTTTGAAAAAGATGTTACAGAGGAACTTTTGAAAAAGCTTGACAAAAAAGGTTGGAAATAAACATTTTTAAACAAACCTTTTCTTGACACACATTTTATAATGTGTTATCATATATAAAATAAATCTTTAAAAGACGATACAGAGAGATCGGCAAGATTTGTATATATGTTATTCTGGCGCTTTGCAGTAAAAATTGCGGTGCCGTAATTTTTGTATGCATTCCGCCGACGAATTCTGTTCGTCAGCGGATTTTTTATTTGAAAGGAAACCGAAAATGACTGACATAAATGCAATTAAAAAAGTTGAATTCAAGTCCGATTTTGCTGAAAAAACCTTCTTTGCAGAAGTGTCTTCCGCAGAAGAGGGCGCTGTTTGCGACCTTTCAAAATATGCAGTATTCCCCGGTTTTTGCGATGTGCATGTGCATTTTCGTGAACCGGGGTTTTCTTATAAGGAAACCATAAAAACCGGTTCAAAGGCTGCCGCAAAAGGAGGTTACACTTCCGTTTGCACAATGCCGAACCTTGACCCCGTTCCGGATTCCGCGGAACATCTTAAAGAACAGACCGATATAATCGAGCGGGATGCGGTTATCGAAGTTTTGCCTTATGCCGCAATTACCGTCGGCGAAAAGGGCGAAGAACTTGTTGATATGGAATCCCTTGCGGAAAAGGTAATTGCTTTTTCCGATGACGGAAGGGGAGTTCAGAGCGAAGAAATGATGCGTGAAGCAATGCTTCGTGCAAAAGCTCTCGGAAAGATGATAGTTGCCCATTGCGAAGTCAACGAACTTCTTCGCGGCGGATATATCCATGACGGTGATTACGCAAAAGAACACGGTCACAGGGGAATCTGCAGCGAAAGCGAATGGAAACAAATTGAAAGGGACCTTCGCCTTGCGAAAGAAACCGGATGCGCCTACCACGTCTGCCACATTTCCACCAAGGAAAGCGTTGACATAATCCGAAAGGCAAAAGCCGAAGGAGTAAACGTAACCTGCGAAACCGGACCACATTATCTGGTTATGGACGATTCCGACTTGCAGGAAGAGGGAAGATTCAAAATGAATCCTCCTCTTCGCGGAAAAGCGGACAGAGAAGCCCTTATCAAAGGAATCCAGGACGGAACGATCGATATGATCGCAACCGACCATGCGCCACATTCCGCCGAAGAAAAATCGAGGGGACTTGAAAAATCGCCCTTCGGAATAACCGGAATCGAAACCTGTTTCCCGGTGGTTTATACAAAACTTGTCAAAACCGGAATAATCACCCTTGAAAAGGCGATTGAGCTTCTTGCGATAAATCCGAGAAAGCGCTTCGGAATTTCTCTCGAAAACGATTTTACCGTATGGGATCTTGAAGCGCTTGAAAAAGTCGAACCGGAAAAATTTATCTCTATGGGAAAAGCAACGCCTTTCGAAGGCTGGGAGCTTTTCGGAAAATGCTTGCTCACCGTCAAAGACGGACAGATTGTTTATAAATAATTTTCAGATATAAAACGAAGGAGAGCGAAAAAGAATGGCAAAAAGAACGGACATCAAAAAAATTCTCATCATCGGCTCCGGCCCTATCGTAATCGGCCAGGCTGCGGAATTTGACTATGCGGGAACCCAGGCATGCCTTGCGCTTAAAGAAGAAGGCTATGAGGTTGTTCTTTGCAACAGCAACCCCGCAACCATCATGACCGATACCCTCATCGCAGATAAGGTCTATATGGAGCCTCTTACCCTTGAATATATCGCAAAGATCATCCGCCACGAAAGACCCGATGCGATCGTTCCCGGAATCGGCGGCCAGACCGGCCTTAACCTTGCAATGCAGCTTGAGAAAAAAGGTATCCTTAAAGAATGCCGTGTAAAACTTCTCGGAACCAGCAGCGAAAGTATTGAAAGAGCCGAAGACCGCGAAATGTTCAAAGAACTTTGCCAGTCCATCGGCGAACCGGTAATCCCTTCCGAAATCACCTATAACCTTGATGAAGCAAAAGCAGCTGCGGAACGCATCGGATATCCTATCGTTCTTCGCCCTGCTTTCACCCTTGGCGGAACCGGCGGCGGCTTTGCAAACAACGAAGAGGAACTTGTTGAAATCGGAAGAAACGCTTTCAAACTTTCCCCCGTTCACCAGGTTCTTATCGAAAAGAGCGTTAAAGGTTATAAAGAAATCGAATTTGAGGTAATGCGCGATTCCGAAGACAACGCAATCACCATCTGCGGAATGGAAAACGTCGACCCCGTCGGCGTTCATACCGGCGACTCCATCGTTGTTGCTCCTATCATGACCCTTTCCGACCATGATATGAAGATGCTCAACGATTCCGCTATCAAACTTATCCGCGAACTTAAAATCGAAGGCGGCTGCAACGTCCAGTTCGCTCTCAATCCCGATTCCAGCGAATATTACCTTATCGAAGTTAACCCCCGCGTTTCCCGCTCTTCTGCTCTTGCTTCCAAAGCAAGCGGATTCCCCATTGCAAAAGTTACCGCAAAAATTGCTGTCGGCATGACTCTTGACGAAATCGAACTTGCCGGAACCACCGCAAAAACCGAGCCTTCCCTCGATTACGTAATTGCAAAACTTCCGCGCTTCCCCTTCGATAAATT
Organism: Oscillospiraceae bacterium; assembly: GCA_018110905.1. Classification (GTDB taxonomy): domain Bacteria; phylum Bacillota; class Clostridia; order Oscillospirales; family Ruminococcaceae; genus UMGS1668. Next base: position 52,409 of record JAGBAZ010000019.1, on the reverse strand, counting down.
TGCAACCGCTCCCAACACTCTCGGAACCCAGATGAAAGCAACCGGCGAAATCATGGGAATCGGTTCCAACCTTGAGGAATGCCTTCTTAAAGGTGTTCGCTCCCTTGAAACCGGCGTTTGCCACCTCTATCTCAAAAAATTCGACGGCATGAGCACCGAAGAAATCTATAAATATATCGAACAGTTCCGCGATGACAACATTTTCGGAATCACCGAGCTTATCCGCCGCGGCGAAACCACCGCAAAACTTCATGAAGTTACCAAAATCACCGAGTTCTTCCTTAAAGCTGTTGAAAACATCGTAAAGATGGAAAACAAAGTTAAAGAGAACGTTAAAGACGAAGCAGTTCTTCTTGAAGCAAAGAAAATGGGATTCGGCGATGAATATATCGCAAAACTCTGGAACTGCCCGGAAATCGAAGTTTTCAGCTTCCGCAAGGAAAAGAATATGTTCCCGGTTTACAGAATGGTCGATACCTTCCATTGCGGAGCATATATCCCTTATTTCTATTCTTCCTATACCGGCGAAAACGCTTCCATCGTAACCGATAAAAAGAAAATTATCGTTCTCGGCGCAGGCCCCATCAGAATCGGCCAGGGCGTTGAATTCGACTATTCCACCGTTCATGCGGTAACCACCATTAAAAAATCCGGTTACGAGGCAATTATCATTAACAACAACCCCGAAACCGTTTCCACCGACTATACCACCAGCGATAAGCTCTATTTCGAACCTCTTACTCCCGAAGACGTTATGAACATCATCGAGCTTGAAAAACCCGAAGGTGTAATCGCTTCTCTCGGCGGCCAGACCGCTATCAACCTTGCCGAGCCGCTCCGCGACAGAGGAGTTAAAATCATCGGCACCGATTGCGACGCAATCGAAAGAGCCGAAAACCGCGACAGCTTTGAAAAAATTCTTGAGGAACTCAATATTCCCCAGCCGAAAGGTAAAGCCGTTACCAATATTGAAGACGGCTGCGCGGCCGCAAAGGAAATCGGATATCCTGTTCTTGTTCGTCCTTCCTTCGTTCTCGGCGGAAGAGCAATGCAGATCGTTGCAAACGAAGAACAGCTTCGCCACTACCTCAAAACTGCGGTTGAACTGGGCGAAGACAAACCGGTTCTTGTTGATAAATATATCTTCGGAAAAGAAGTTGAAGTCGATGCAATCTGTGACGGAATCGACGTTTTCGTACCCGGAATTATGGAACTTGTTGAAAGAACCGGTATCCATTCCGGCGACTCCATAAGCGTATATCCCACCTTCAGCATCTCCGACAAAGTTAAAGGCACCATTCTTCAGTATGCGAAAAAACTCGGCCTTGGAATCGGAATCATCGGCCTTTATAACATCCAGTTCATTGTTGACGAACACGACGACGTTTATATCATCGAAGTAAACCCCCGTTCTTCCAGAACCGTTCCGTTCCTTTCCAAAGCAACCGGTTACAGCCTTGCGGATATCGCAACGGAAGTAATCCTTGGAAAGAGCCTTAAGGAACAGGGAATCTTCGGAATCTATCCGGACGAAAAGAAGAGATGGTACGTAAAAGTTCCAGTATTCTCCTTCAACAAAATTCACGGACTTGATGCTTATCTTTCTCCCGAAATGAAATCCACCGGAGAAGCAATCGGATATGACGATAAACTCAACCGTGCACTTTATAAAGCACTCCAGGCTTCCGGAATGCACCTCCAGAACTACGGCACCATCTTCGCAACCATTGCAGATAAAGATAAGGAAGAAGCTCTTCCCCTTATCCGCCGTTTCTATGACCTTGGCTTCAACATTGAGGCGACAGGCGGTACCGCAAAATTCCTTAAAGAAAACGGAATCCGCACCCACGTTCTTAAGAAAATCAGCGACGGAAGCGAGGAAATCCGCGATTCTCTCCGCCAGGGCCACATCGCCTACGTTATCAATACCCGCGATATCGGTTCCGTCGGTCAGGAAAATGACGGCCAGCTTATCCGTAACTATGCTATTGAAAACAACGTTTCCGTTTTCACCGCTCTCGATACCGTAAAAGTTCTTCTCGACGTTCTTGAAGAAACCACCCTTTGCATCTCCACCATCGACGCTTAAGGAGGAAAAATGAGACAGTTACTTTTTGAAATCAAAGAAAACAAGCCCCTTACAAAGGACATTATGGAAATGGTTCTTGCGGGTGATACTTCCGATATCACCCGCCCCGGCCAGTTTGTTAATATCAAACTTGACGGACTTTATCTTCGCAGACCGATTTCCGTCTGCGATTCCGAAGAGGGAAAACTTACCCTTATCTATAAGGTTGTCGGAAAAGGTACCGAACAGATGAGAGATATGACCGAAGGAACTCTTGATATCCTTTCCTCCCTCGGAAACGGATACGACACTTCCATCTCCGGTGAAAAACCGCTTCTTATCGGCGGCGGAGTCGGCGTTCCTCCGCTTTATATGCTTGCGAAGGAACTTCGCAAAGAGGGAAAGGAAGTTTCCGTGATTCTCGGCTTCAATACCAAAGACGAAATCTTCTATGAAGAAGAATTCAAGGCTCTCGGCTGTGAAGTTTACGTAACCACCGTTGACGGTTCCTACGGAATCAAAGGATTTGTAACCGAAGCGATGAAGGAAATCGATTATACCCATTTCTTCACCTGCGGACCGGAACCCATGCTTAAAGCGGTCTGGAATGCTTCAAAAACCTCCGGCCAGCTCAGCTTTGAAGAAAGAATGGGCTGCGGCTTCGGCGCCTGCATGGGCTGTTCCTGCAAAACCCTCACCGGTTTCAAACGCATCTGCAAAGACGGCCCTATCATGATGAAGGAGGAAATTTTATGGAAAGATTAAAAGTAAATCTTTGCGGAATCGAAATGGATAACCCCATTATCCCCGCTTCCGGAACTTTCGGCTACGGCTATGAATTTGCCGAACTTTATGATATCAACATGCTCGGAACTTTCTCCTTCAAAGGAACAACCAAAGAGCCCAGATTCGGAAACCCCACTCCGCGAATTGCCGAATGCACCGCCGGAATGATAAACGCCGTTGGTCTTCAGAACCCGGGCGTTGAAAAAGTTATCGGCGAAGAACTTCCGAAACTTGCAAAATGCTTCAACAAAAAGGTTATGGCAAATGTTTCCGGTTTTTCCGTTGAAGATTATGCCTATACCTGCGAAAAGCTTGATAAATGCGACCAGGTCGGCTGGCTTGAAGTAAACATCAGCTGCCCGAACGTTCACGGCGGCGGAATGAGCTTCGGAACTTCCCCGGAAGCCGCCGCAACCATTGTTAAAGCGGTAAAAGCTGTTACCACCAAACCGGTTATCGTAAAACTTTCCCCCAACGTAACGGATATCGTTGCGATTGCAAAAGCTTGCGAAGAAGCCGGCGCAGACGGTCTTTCCCTCATCAACACACTTATGGGAATGAGAATCGACCTCAAGACCAAAAAGCCCGTTATCGCAAACAAAATGGGCGGTTTTTCCGGTCCGGCAATCTTCCCGGTTGCGGTAAAAATGGTTTACCAGGTTGCCCAGGCTGTTAAAATCCCGATCGTCGGAATGGGCGGCGTTTCCTGCGCCGAAGACGTAATCGAACTTATGCTTGCAGGCGCAACCGCCGTTCAGGTCGGCGCCGCAAACCTTGTTGATCCTTATATCTGCAGAGATATAATCAATGACCTTCCGAGAGTCATGGATAAATACGGAATCAATAATCTCAGTGAAATTATAGGAGGAGTTAAATAAAATGGGAAAAGACGTTATTATTGCCTGCGATTTTTCTTCCGCAGAAAAAACTTTCGAGTTCCTCGATAAATTCGAGGGCAAAAAACCTTTCGTAAAAATCGGTATGGAGCTCTTCTATGCGGAAGGTCCTTCCATCGTCCGTGAAATCAAAGCAAGAGGACACAAAATTTTCCTCGACCTCAAACTCCACGATATCCCCAACACCGTTAAAAAAGCAATGTCCGTTCTTTCCGGACTTGATGTTGATATGACCAACCTTCATGCGGCAGGTACCTGCAGAATGATGGAAGCTGCAATCGAAGGCCTTACCAGACCCGACGGCACCCGCCCTCTTCTCATCGCGGTAACCCAGCTTACTTCCACCGACCAGGAAGCAATGGAAAACGACCTTCTTATCAAAGAACCCCTTCCGGAAGTTGTAATGCATTACGCACAGAACGCTAAAAAAGCAGGTCTTGACGGCGTTGTTTGCTCTCCGCTTGAATCCAAAAAAGTTCACGATTCCTGCGGCGCTGATTTTGTTACCGTAACCCCCGGCGTTCGTTTTGCCGACGGCGACAAAGGCGACCAGAAACGTGTTATGACCCCCGCTGACGCAAAAGCAATCGGTTCCGACTATATCGTAGTCGGCAGACCCATCACCGCTGCTGAAGACCCGGTTGCGGCTTATGAACGCTGCGTAGCAGAATTTGTTGACTGATAACAGATACATAAAAAGGAGAAAGAAAAATGGAAGCTTATAAAAGAGAATTTATCGAATTCCTCCAGAGCGCAGGAGTTCTCAAATTCGGTGATTTCACCGCAAAATCCGGCAGAAAAATCCCTTATTTCGTAAACGCAGGTATGATCAAAACCGGCGACCAGATTTCCAAACTCGGCGAATTCTATGCAAAAGCATATTTTGACAAACTCGGCAAAAAAGAAGCAGTTCTCTACGGTCCCGCATATAAAGGCATTCCGCTTTCCATTTCCGCCGCAGTTGCTCTTTCCAAAAACGGCCTTGACGTTCCTTTCTTCTTCAACAGAAAAGAAGCAAAAGACCACGGCGAAGGCGGCACTTTTGTTGGCTATATTCCTCAGCCCGGCCAGGAAATCGTTATTATTGAAGACGTAATTACCGCAGGAACCGCGATCCGCGAATCCATGGAAATCCTCAGCCAGCTTGAAGGCACCAAAGTTATTGCAGCATTCATCATGGTTAACCGCAAGGAAAAAGGCCAGACCGAAAAAGGCGCAATGGAAGAAATTTCCGAACAGTTCGGCTTCCCGGTATATTCCGTTGTTGACGTTTACGATATCATCGAATTCCTTGAAGAAGATCCCGCAAACGAAGAAAACGTAACCAGAATCAAAAACTATCTTGCTGTAAACGGAGCAAAATAAATGAGCAATCTTATTGATATTCTCGATCTTTCCGTCGAAGAAATCGACGGCCTTATTTCCGTCGCCAACGATATTATCGATAACCCCGGAAAATATGCAAAAATCTGCGAAGGAAAAATCCTTGCGACTCTTTTCTTCGAACCTTCCACCAGAACCCGTCTTAGTTTTGAAGCGGCAATGCTCAGCCTCGGCGGCGGCGTTCTCGGATTTTCCGAAGCGGGAAGCTCTTCCACCGCAAAAGGCGAAAGCTGTGCCGATACTATCCGCACCGTAAACTGCTACGCGGATATAATCGCAATGCGCCATCCGAAAGAGGGTGCACCCGTTGTTGCAGCAAAAGCTTCCCGTATTCCGATTATCAATGCAGGCGACGGCGGACATTTCCACCCCACCCAGACTCTTACCGACCTTCTGACCATCAGCCGCCACAAAGGCAGACTTAATGACCTTACCATCGGCCTTTGCGGCGACCTTAAGTTCGGAAGAACAGTTCATTCCCTTATCGCCGCTTTTGCGAGATACACCGGAATAAAATTTGTTCTCATCTCTCCGGAAGAACTTTCCGTTCCGGAATACATCAAGACAGAAACCCTTGACAAAAAAGGAATCCCTTACAAAGAAGTCCGCACCCTTGAGGAAGCAATGCCCGAACTGGATATTCTCTATATGACCAGAATCCAGCGCGAGCGTTTTGCGGATAAGGAAGAATATGAGCGCCTTAAAAACTCCTTTGTGCTCGATCTTCCCAAACTTGAAACCGCAAAGCCCGATCTTTGCATCATGCATCCGCTGCCGAGAGTTAACGAAATTTCCACAAAGGTTGATTCCGACCCCAGAGCATGCTATTTCGACCAGGCTCTTTGCGGAAAATATATCAGAATGGCGCTTATTCTCAAGCTTCTTGCGGAAACTCCCATGCTTCTTTCCGAACCCCATGAATGTGAGCACGAAGAAGAACTTGTTAACAAAGTTTTCTGCGATAATCCTCGCTGCATAACTTCCATTGAGCAGGAAATTGACCACGTTTTCCGCTATACCGATAAGGAAAACGGAATCTGCCGCTGCGTTTACTGCGAAGCCCAGAAAAAGATTTAAAAACCCAGTGCTCAAAAAAACAAAACCCCGTGCTCAAATGAGCACGGGGTTTCTTGTTAAAAAGGCTCCTCTGTGTAAGGGGAGCTGTCACCGAAGGTGACTGAGGGGTCATAACCCCAACACATGTTGACCGGGCGGATGATATCCGCCCCTACAGTAAAAAACGGAAGAAATTTATACAGAGTTCCGCTTCCTTGTATAAAAATATCTTACAGTCAGAACAATCGCTGCGATGAAAAATCCGGTATATAACCACACATAAAGGGAATGGGAAAAGACATAAAGCCCGGTGTTCATTGTGGAAAGAACGTAGTTCATGATCTGCTTATAAAGGTGGCTTAAGGAAAAAACAGCAAGAAGAATTTTCATCGCTCCGTAAATTCCCCAGAAAATTATCGGAAGCTTTTTGCTTTCAAGCGGAACTTTCCGAAAACGGAAAACCGTTATAAAAACAAGCGAAACGATTGCCGCAAGCTGGGCAAAAGCCAACAGGAGCCTTATAAAATCGCCGCCGCGAATCATAAATAAAAGAGTCTGAAAATTAAGAATAACCGCGGAGCTTATTCCGGTTGCAATCCGAAGATACATATCGATTGCAAAAAATACAGCCCAGGCACACCAAAGACCGATGTTTTTCTTGAAAATAAAGCAGATCATTCCGCAAAGGATGAGCGGGGTGGAAAGAACAAGTCCGACAATTCCGCCGCCTGCGGCAAGAAGAACAACCGTTATAATAAGCGAAAGAGAAAGCAGAACCGTTCCGATAATTTTCCGGGGCGGAAAACTGCTTTCTTTTTTTATAATAATTTCCCGCGCTTTTTCTTCCGGCGGGGAGGAAACTTCTTCGCTTTTAACAAGTTCATCAATGGTGATTCCGAAAACTTCGGAAAGTTTTATTATTTTATCAAGGTCCGGTGTCGCGGCGCCGTTTTCCCATTTTGAAACACTTTGGCGCGAAACTTCGAGAATTTCCGAAAGGTCTCCCTGGGATAAATTCCGCTCGGTGCGGAGCTTATAGATTTTTTCGCCGATAGTCATTAAAAATCGCCTCCTTTTATGATAAAATTCTATCATTTTTGAATGTAAATGTCTATCAACATCGGTTTAAAACTTTAGCAACCGGCGGTTGCACCTTTGTTTTTAAACAAAATTTGCAAATTAAAGTCGAGGACTTTAAACTAAAGTTAAAATTCCGGAAACAAAAAGTTAACATTTTGCTGGTATTATTTCGTCAGAAAATTTTACCGAAAGGCGGTGAAAAATTTGGAAGAAAAACTCAGCGTCTGCCTTCTTAACGACAGTTTTCCTCCGCTTATCGACGGCGTTGCAAACACAGTTATGAACTATGCAAAAGTGATAAACGAAAACCACGGGAAAGCAATGGTTGCCGTTCCGTATTATCCGGACACAGACGATGCCGCTTTTCCCTACAAAGTTATCCGTTATCCAAGTATAAACGCAGGAAATTTTATTGATTACAGAGCGGGGTACCTTTTTTCCTATGAAACCCTTGAAAAGGTAAAAGAGGATAATGTGAACATAATCCACACCCACTGTCCTTTTGCCTCAACTTTCCTTGCAAGGACCTTGAGAGAACCGCTGGACGCGCCGGTTGTTTTCACCTATCACACAAAATTTGATGTGGATATTGCAAGGGCAGTCGGCAACGGTTATTTAAAGGAGAAAGTTATAAAAGAAGTTGTTAAAAACATCGAAGCCTGTGATGAAGTCTGGGTGGTGAGCGAAGGAGCCGGCGAAAACCTCCGGAGCCTTGGTTATAAAGGCGATTATGTTGTTATGCCCAACGGAGTTGATCTTCCGAAAGGAAAAGTTTCGCCGGAAGAAATCAAAAGAGCGACCGAAGGTTATGATCTTCCGGAAAACGTTCCTGTTTTCCTTTTTGTGGGAAGAATGGCATGGTACAAAGGACTTGATATAATTCTCGAATCCCTTTCGGCACTTGAAGAATACGGAAATGATTTCCGAATGGTTTTTATCGGCGGCGGAATGGATAAGGAAGAGGTGGAAAAATATTCCGAAGAACTTGGGATTTCCGGAAAATGTATTTTCACCGGACCTATCCATGACCGCAATACTATTCGCGCCTGGTACAGCAGAGCGGATCTTTTGCTTTTTCCTTCGGTTTATGATACCAATGGGCTTGTCGTTCGGGAAGCTGCGGCATGCGGTCTGGCAAGCGTTCTTATAAAAGGAAGCTGCGCCGCGGAAGGAATTTCTGACGGCGAAACGGGTTTCCTTTGTGAAAGAAACGCCGCAGATTTTGCCAAAAAGCTTGCTGAACTTTGTGAAGAACCGGAAAAAATGAAAACGGTAGGCCAAAACGCGATGGATAAAATTTATATCTCATGGGAAGAATCCATAAAAAAAGCGGCCGAACGTTATAAAATCGTTCTTGAAAATTACCGGGCAGGAAAATATGAAAGAAAACAGACCTTTGCGGACGAATGGCTTTCGGCAGAGGGCGAAATTCTTGACGCCATGTGCAAAGTAAAAACACGGGGAAAAAGAATAAAAAATGAATTTAAAACTTACGGAAAAACCGCATATAAAATTTCTGTAAAAGCGGCAAAAAGTTTTAACCGCAGAAGAATTAAAATTAAAAATCTTGCAAAGTCAAAAGGAATGAAAATAAGGAAAACGCTGCTTAAAAAAATTGACAGATATTTTTGATTCTTTTTTGGCAACATTTGAAAACCGCCGTTTTTATTGTTGAAATTATATTAAAATGGCGGTATAATTTTCTTCGGAGATTTCGGTTTTTCAAAAAAATAAAAAATGGAGGACATTATGAAGAAAATTGCCCTTATCCTTATTTCTGCGATTCTTGTGCTTGGTTTTGCCGGCTGTGGACATGAACATGTTCCGGGGCCTTCCGCAACCTGTACTGAACCCCAGATATGCACCGAGTGTGAAGAAATTCTTGTTGAGGCAACCGGCCACCGCCCCGGCCCGGAAGCAACCTGCCTTGCTCCACAGCTTTGCGAAGGCTGCGGGATCGAACTTGCTCCGCAGCTTGAACATACTCCCGGTCCGGAAGCAACCTGCACCGAAGGACAGCTCTGCACTTCCTGCGGCAGCGAACTTGCTCCAAAGCTCGGTCACAGCATGAACAGCGAAAATGCCTGTGAAACCTGCGGACTCCAGATTGTTCCGGCGGGACAGAAATATATCAAACCCGGAAGAAACGGCGCCCTTTCCGATAATCTTGATAATATTGTTCCGGAAACCGAAGGCGGGCATTATAACAACAGCATTGATGCTTATTATGAAGGCGCTGTTCTTGTCTGCGGAGATTACGCAATGGAATATTTCCTTCCTTCCGAAAACGGAAATGCCGGCTGGGCAACCATAATCAACAAATTTGCGGAAAAATATCCCGATATCAGCGTAAACGCCCTTCTTGTTCCGAAAAACTGTGCGTTCAATCCCCCTGCAGGATATACAGACCCCTATGAAAAAACAAAAGCTCATATTGACGCAACTTATGCGATGCTCAATGACGGGATCAAGGCTGCGGATGCTTTCGGAGTTATGAGCGAGCACGAAGATGAATATCTTTTCTACCGCACTGATCACCATTGGACAAGTCTTGGAGCTTATTATGCTTCTGTTGCTTTCTGCAACGCAAACGATATTATTCCTTATGAACTCGATACTTACGAAACTGTTGTAAAAACCGATTTCCTCGGAACCCTTTACAGCTGGTCCGGAAAACCCGCCTGCCTTAAAGAAAATCCGGACTATACCGTTGCACATTATCCTCATGTCGGTTATTCCATGGTTGCCGGAAACAGCGGAAATTGGTACAATACTTCCGCTTTTAACCATAATTACAACAACTATGCCGGAATGTTTATAAGCGGAGATAATCCCCTTACAGTTATCACCACCGAAAACAAAAACGGAAAGACCCTTATGATTTTCAAGGAATCCTACGGCAACGCCTATGTTCCCTATATGATAGATTATTTTGAACAGATCGTTGTTGTTGATATCCGCGAAGAAACAAAAGGCACCGGTGCGCTTATTGAACAGTATGGCGTAACCGACGTTCTTTTCATCAACAACTGCCAGGCGGCGATTACTTTCGAGGAAGTCCTCAGAACAAAAGCACTTTCCTGATAAAAACAAAAAGGCGGAAGTTTTCTTCCGCCTTGATTTTTAGGAGCACACAATGGATATTAAAGAACAGATTTTGAATTACATTCCCTTTAATGAACAGGAAGAAAGAGATAAAAAACTGCTTTTGGAATGGCTTTCCGAACCGGACGTTTTTGAAAGAAAAAACGAGAGGGCACATTTCACCGCTTCCGCCTGGGTTGTTAATCCGGAAAGAACGAAGGTGCTGATGATTTATCATAACATCTATGATTCCTGGGCATGGATGGGCGGTCATACTGACGGCGAAGAAAACCTTTTTGCGGTTGCGGAAAGGGAAGCAAAGGAGGAAAGCGGAATAACCGATATCAAAGCAATTTCGGAAGAAATCGCTTCCGTTGAAATTCTTACGGTAAACGGACACGAAAAACGCGGTAAATATGTTCCTTCCCATTTGCATCTGAATGCAACGTATTTTTTTGAAGCGCCGGAAGAACAGGAACTTTCCGTAAAACCGGATGAAAACAGTGGAGTTATGTGGATAGATATGGATGATATCAAAAACAAAAGCAGCGAAAAATGGTTTGTTGAAAGAATCTACCCAAAACTTATTGAAAAAACAAAAAAACTCCGCTGAAAACGAAGTTTTTGGATTGATTATTATAATAAAAAAGGCGCTTCCTGCGGAAGCGCCTTTTTTTACTAAGAAGCTTTTTAAATTACATGGTGTAGTTATCGAAATAACCCTGAACAAGGATAACCGGAGTACCTTTGTCGCCGGAACCGGAAGTGAGGTCGCAAAGGGAACCGATAAGGTCGGTAAGCTGGCGGGGAGTGGTTCCTTCGGAAGCCATGTTGCCGACAAGGTTTGCGTCTTTTGCTTTGATGCTTTCGGAAATTGCGTTTTTAAGTTCTTCGCCGGAAAGGTCGCTGAAATCGTTATCGGCAAGATATTTGAGTTTGAGTTCGTTGGGGGTTCCGATAAGACCGTCGGTATAGAAAGGAGAAACAACCGGGTCTGCAAGTTCCCAGATTTTGCCCTGAGGATCTTTGAAGGCGCCGTCGCCGTATACCATAACTTCAACGTGTTTGCCGGTGGCTTCAAGAACACGTTTCTGGATATCAAGGACAAGATACTGGCTGTCACGGGGGAAGAGTTTTACGGTGCTTTCGGTTGCTTTGTTGGAACCGAGAAGGCCGTATTTTTCGTTGTAACCGCCGCTGATGGGAGCAGTGAGGATATCGTCAAGGCCGAGAACGATTTTTGCGCCTGCTTTTTTGAGAAGGCGGTTGGTTCTTGCGCGGGTGTGGATATCGCAGTTGAGAACGCAGTCGGTGTAATCAAGGATTGCTTTGGGCTGGTTTGCAAAGATAATTTCAACATCTGCGCCTTCTTCTTTTACAAGGCCGCAGTAATAATCAACGTAGTCAACTCCGGTGAAGGGGTGTTTGTTTTCGCCGAAAAGTTGGCGGTATTTTTCAAGAGTAAGAACGTCGGTATAAGGGTCAACGCCTGCGTCGTCGAGTTTATCAAGGCTTACAAGTTCGTTGCCGACTTCGTCGGAAGGATAGGAAAGCATAAGAACAACCTTTTTGCAGCCTCTTGCAATTCCGCGAAGGCAGATTGCAAAGCGGTTTCTGGAAAGGATCGGGAAGATTACGCCAACGGTTTCTCCGCCGAATTTTGCTTTAACATCGGCAGCAATGTCATCAACGGTTGCATAGTTGCCCTGGGCTCTTGCAACAACGGATTCGGTGATTGCGATAACATCGCGGTCACGGATTTCAAAACCTTCGGATTCAGCTGCTTCGAGTACGCTTGCGGTTACCATTTCGCCAAGGTTATCTCCCTGTCTGAAAATGGGGCAGCGAATGCCGCGGGATACGGTACCAACTTTTCTGGTGTTTGCCATAAGATTACAGATCCTTTCTATAAAAAGACTTTTTTAATTAACTATTGTAAAAAAAGTCCCTTTTCCGTCCTTTTATAAGGCGAAAAAGCAATATCTACAACAGAATATTATACATAATTATATTCTTTTCCGCAAGATGTTTTTTATAATTTTAGGCGCGGAGTTTTATAAAATTTTTGTTTTTTTATCGCCTTATTTTTTGTATTTATATTACAAAAAAGCGGAACAGAACGTTCCGCTTTTTTTAAACAAGTTTTTTAAGAAGTTCTTCCGGAGGAATTTCATAAAGCTTTCCGATGGCGATAAGGTTTGTTGTGCTTGGTTCGGAAGTTCCGTTTTCCCATTTTGAAACCGCCTGGCGCGAAATCCCAAGGCTTTCCGCAACAAATTCCTGGGTCATGTTTCTTTCGGTACGGAGTTCCTTTAAAGTTTCGCCAAGGGTCTTGCGGATTTCCTCCTGCCGGGGAGAAACGGGTTCCTGCGGAACATAACCCTGTTTCAAAGGTTTTCTTTTGTTTGCGTAATAAACAACAATAATTATAATAACAGCGACGACGGCAAGGGAAAGCAAAAGCCCAAGGCCGAAGAAAATGAATAATCTTGAACTGATAACGCTCATAATAATCTCTCCTTTCATGCGGACATTATATCATTTTTTGTGCGGTTGCGCTATCAATTATCGCGCAACCGAAGCGCAACTTTGCGTTGCGAAGATTGAAATAATAAAAAACTTTACATAGTGGGGCAAAAGTGGTATTATTTTTCTATTGTTTTTTAAAAAAGAGGTAATAAAAGTGTTCGAAAAACTTTGGGTAAATCTTCCGCCGAGATATAACCGCCTTGTAAAAATGGTCTGGTCGGCTTTTACAATGTTTTTTATCGGGTTCGGAATATATCTTCAGATTGAAGCGGATATCGGTTTTCCTTCCTGGAATGCCCTTAATCAGGGTTTTTCAATAGTTTTCCCCATAACTTACGGAACCGCAAGCATAACCATCGGGCTTTCGATTGTTGTTATCGATCTTCTTTTAAAGGAACCTATCGGAATGGGAACCCTTATCGATGCGGTCTGCGTCGGTCTTGGCTGCGATTTTTTCAGCTGGCTTGATCCGGTTCCGGAAATGGAATCGCTTTTTGTGAAGATTATTGTTTTCATCATAAGTCTTTTTATCCTCAGCTACGGACAGTATATGTATATGATAACCGGGCTCAGCTGCGGACCGCGCGACGCTTTTACGGTAGCTGTCGGAAAACGCTGCAAGAAAATTTCCATAGGAACGGTCAACAATATCATAAGCGCGGTCGTTCTTGCGATTTCCTGGGCAATGGGTGCAACCATCGGAATCGGAACGGTGCTTTCCGTTTTCGGACTTGGAATGGTGATGGATTGGACTTTTAAGTTCTGTAAATTCGAGCCCAGAAATGTTAAACACGAGGATATTCTCACTACGGCAAAAGTTATCCTTAAAAACGAAGAATAAACGGTTGGCAGGAAGAAATTCCTGCCAATTTTTGTTTTATGCAATAAAAAATCAAAAAATAGTCACTATTTAAATATAAATAAAATATTAAATATATAAGATAAATATTGAAAATTAATATATTTTTGTGTATAATAACTCTGAATAATGGAGAATTATGTTCATCGGAGGCGGATTTGTGAAAGAGATATATCTTGATAACAGCGCGACAACAAGGGTTTATCCCCAGGCCGCAGAAGCCGCCTTCAAAGTTATGACGGAAATTTACGGAAATCCTTCTTCACTTCATATGAAAGGCGTTGAGGCCGAAAAAGTTCTTGAAGAAGCAAGAAGGGATATTGCCGATGCTCTCGGCGCAAATCCGGAAGGACTTTATTTCACTTCCGGCGGAACCGAAGCAAACAATCTTGCGGTCATCGGCGGCGCCCTTGCAAAGAAAAGAAAGGGCAACAAAATCGTTGTTTCCGCCTATGAGCACGATTCGGTTATAAAAAGCGCAAAACAGCTTGAAACTATGGGTTTTTCCGTAACATGGCTTATGCCGGACGAAAACGGTATAATAACACCGCTTTCGGTTTTTGAAGCAGTTGATGAAAAAACCGTTCTTGTTTCGGTAATGCTCGTCAACAATGAAATCGGCGCCATAAACCCAATCAAGGAAATCTGCGCCGCGGCAAAACGAAAAAATCCGGAAGTTGTTTTCCATACCGACGCGGTACAGGGCTTTTGCAAGGTTCCGTTCAAAGCGGAAAAATCCGGCGTTGACCTTGTAACGGTGACCGCCCATAAAATCGGCGGCCCGAAAGGAATCGGCGCTCTTTGGATAAAAAAAGGCGCAAGAGTTTTGCCCCAGCATTTCGGCGGTGAACAGGAAAAACAGCTTCGTCCGGGAACCCAGGCAATGCCCCTTATTGCTGCTTTCGGAAAAGCAGTTTTTATGGAAACGGTTTCCGCTGTTCCGCGTAAGGAAAGAATGGAAAGACTTGAAAAGTATTTCAAGGAATCCATTGCCGGAATCGAAGGTATCTTCCTTAATTCAAAGGAAGGGGCAATTCCGAACATCGTGAACATTTCCGTTCCGGGCATCCGGAGCGAAATCATGCTCCATTTCCTTGAAAACAGGGGAATTTATGTTTCAAGCGGTTCTGCCTGCGCCCTTGGCGCAAAAAGCCACGTTCTTGCGGCTATGGGTTATGATAACGCAAGGATAGACAGTGCCATAAGGATCAGCTTCGGGCGCGACACTGAAAAAGAAGACATTGATGAACTTGTTGATGCCCTTAAGGGCGCGATGAGCACACTTTGCAGATAAAGAGGTTCATAAATGAAAGAAATCATACTTATAAAATGCGGTGAAATTGCCCTTAAGGGTCTTAACCGTTCCGCTTTTGAAGACAGACTTGTTAAAAACTGCAAGCGCCGTCTTGAAAGCCTTGGAAAATTCAAATGCTGGAAAGCCCAGTCCACAATTTATATCGAACCCCAGGACGAAGATATCGACCTTGATGAAGCGGTTGAAAGACTTCAGAAAGTTTTCGGAATCGTTGCACTCACAAGAGCCTGCGTTGCCGAAAAAAACTGGGAAGACATTGTTGAAAAGGCAAAGGTCTATCTTGCGGATACTCTTCCTTATCTTAAAACATTCAAAGTTGAAGCAAAACGTAGCGACAAAAGTTTCCCGATGCAGTCCCCGGAAATTGCAAGGGAAATGGGCGCGGTGCTTCTTTCCAAATTCCACCATCTTCGCGTTAACGTAAATAACCCGGATATCGTCGTAATGGTCGAGATCCGTGAAAAATATGCTTACATCCATGGAAAACAGCTTCCCGGAGCGGGCGGAATGCCTATCGGAACCAGCGGAAGAGGACTTCTCCTTCTCTCCGGCGGAATCGACAGCCCCGTTGCCGGATATATGCTTGCGAAGCGCGGAGTCGAGATCTGCGCTCTCCATTTCCAATCTCCGCCTTATACCGGCGAAAGAGCATGGCTCAAAGTTCAGTCCCTTGCACAGAAACTTTGTGACTATTGCGGAGTTATCGATCTTTTCTCTGCCGGATTTACCGAGATCCAGGAAGAGATCAAGAATAAATGTCCCGAAGAACTTTTCACAGTTATCATGCGCCGTTTTATGATGAGAGTTGCACTTCGCCTTGCGGAAAAGGAAGAATGCGGTGCAATTATCACCGGCGAAAGCCTTGCACAGGTTGCAAGCCAGACTATGCCGGCAATCGGCTGCACCGATGCGGTTTCAACTCTTCCGGTTTTCCGTCCGCTTATCGGTATGGATAAACAGGAGATCGTTGAAATTTCCGAAAAGATCGGAACCTTTGAAACTTCAATACTTCCTTACGAGGATTGCTGCACCGTGTTTACACCCAAACATCCGAAAACCCGCCCCACCCTTGAAATGATCGAGGAAGCGGAAAAGGCTCTTGATATCGATGCCCTTGTTGAAAGATGCGAAATCAAACACCAGCGCCTCAGACTTTTTCCAAAGAAATGAGATTTGAAATGATTAACGAAAAACTTTTGAAAGGAGTGGTTTCTTGCAGTCACAGGTAATTCTTTTAAGTAATGTAAAACAGGATAATGTTGCGCAGCTTGTTCAGAAAGAATTCGAGATGCTCGGGATCACTGGCATAAAAGGAAAACGAATTGACGCAGAACGCGCCGCAATTCATAAAACCGTTGCGGAATCTCTTGCCGATTTTAACATCATTATGGTAATCGGAGGAATCGGTGAAGAAAACGGAAACATGACTGTTTCCGCGGTTGCTTCCGCTGTCGGATTCCCGACAGTTCTTAAAGATGAGGAAGTTTTTCCGGAAGGTGCTGAAATTTTCAGCAACAAAGCGGGAAAACCCAGCGGCTGCGCAATTTCTCAGGGCAACCAGTGCATAATCATGCTTCCCGGAGATAAGGAAACACTTCAGTTCATGCTTTGCTACCGTGTTTCAAAATATCTTGCGAATTTTGTCGGCGGAAATTATTCCATCAAAACTTTGCGTGCCGACGGAATTTCAAAGGCGGAAGCGGAGGATGCGGTTTCTTCCGCAGAAACTTCCGATACTTCGGTAAGGGTTTTTGAAGACGGAAAAGAAATTGTTGTTCAGTTTTACGCAAAAGGAACCGACAGGAAAGAAGCTTCCGCAAAGGTCAATTCCGCTCTTAAAAACGTGATTTCCGCAATGGGTTCTTCGGTTTACGCCGTTGGCGCAGAAAATGTCGGCCAGGCTTTTGCCCAGGAACTTTCCAAAAAAGATCTTAACGTTGCAGTTGCCGCGGAAGGCATTCAGCGCAACGAAATAACCGGAGCGATTTTTGCTGAAGAATATGTCGGAAACTATGCCGGAACTTCCCAGGGAGTTTCCAAATATGATATTCCGGAAAAACTTCTTAAACGTCACGGTGCAAACAGCACCTGGACCGCGGCTGTTCTTGCGGGTGAAGTTTGCAAAACCTACGGTTCCAATATCGGAATTGCCATTACCACCGATCCGCTTAAAAACAACGACGGAGCAAACATTGCTGTCTGCATGGGAGATAATGTCTGGACCGAACACGTTACTGCGGAAAACAGGGAGGATCTTATTGCCGCCGCCGGTTCAAGAGCGGTGCATCTTGCAAGAAATGTTGTTTCCGCATATCCCAAACTTTACGAAAACTCCGTTTCTCTTATCAATGCGGTTTCCGGAAAATCAAAATTCAAAACTTCCGAAACCAAGGGCGAACAGAAATGGTACGCAAGATTTGTTCCGCTTAAAGGCGACAGCAAAACAGAACTTATCAGAAAATCGATTTTCATTATCTGTGTTCTTGTTTTCCTCGGTTCCATGGGATACCTCAGCACAAAGCTTTTTGACAGCGTAAAACACCGCGACCTTGCCGCAAACCTTCAGAACCTTGTTCAGAACCAGGAATATGACGAAGAGGAAGTAAGAGAGTGGGGTTATAACTCCAAACTTTACGGCCTTTTCAAAGAAAACTCGGATACCGCGGGCTACATCAAACTTGATGATACAAATGTTGATTTCCCGGTTGTCCAGACTCCGGTTGCAAACGAAAAAGGACAGCGCGGACAATATTATCTCCGCAAGGACTTTTACGGAAACTATTCTATGTACGGCACGCCGTTCATAGATTACCGCTGCGAAACAAAACCGGAAGAACAGAGCACAAACATTATTGTTTACGGCCACAATGTTTACAACGACGGACAGATGTTCAGCGACCTTCTTAAATACAGAAAGCTCAGTTTTTATAAAGAACATCCGGTCATCCATTTTGATACCCTTTACGGCGATTTTGATTGGCTTGTTGTTGGCGTAATTCTTACCAATGCCTATGAAAAAGACGGTCCTGTATGGGATTATAACAACTTTATAAACGGCGACGAAGCTGAAACAAAAGAATTCCTTAACCAGGTAGCAAAGAGAACAATGATTGTAACCGGTGTTGAATATAACACAAGCGACCATTTCCTCACTCTTTCCACCTGCAGTTATGACTTCACCGATGCACGTGTTGTAATTATTGCAAGACAGGTAAGGGAAGGCGAAGATATCAGCACAATCGACACAAGCAAAGCTTACTATAACTCCAATCCGCTTATGCCCGATAAATGGTACCAGGCAATTTCCGAAGCACAGCAGTCCGAATCCGATGCGTCTTTCGGTGATGCGGAGGAGATCGGCGGAATTGAAGGCGTTGAGGAAGTTGAAATGATCAGCTATCCCGAAAAACGTCTTTACAAAGTGGGCGAAACCATTGATACCACCGGCGCTCTTCTTGCTGTTTATAAAACCGAAGGTGAATATGAAGAAATTTCCGAAGGATTCACGGTTTATCCTGCAGGTCCTTTCGAAGAAGCCGGGGAATACGAAATCGTAATTGAATATGCCGGATTCAGCTTCGCGTATATCGTTGTTGTAGAAGGCGACAATTCCGATGTTGTTGCAAAAGAAATTGAAATTATCGGTGCACCCGATTTTTACTATATCGGTGATGTTCCGAAAGCTTCGGATTTTGTTGTAAGAGTATATAAGAGCGATGACAGCACCGAAGATATCACCAGCGGATTCACCGTTTCCGGCGATACAAGCAAAGCAAGAAATGCAACTTTCACCGTAACTTATAACGACCTTACGACCAAAACAATCGTTGAAGTTAAAAAGAAAGATGCTACCGTAACCGGAATTGAAATTGTAAGCCTTCCCAACAAAACGGTTTACACCGTCGGTGAAACCCTTGATACAACCGGCCTTGTTGTAAGGGTCAAAAAATCCGATGATTCCACAGAAAATATCACCAGCGGATTTACCACAAATATTACTGTTCTCAGCACAGCGGGAACACAGAATGTAAAAGTTTCTTACGAAGATTTCTTTGCGGTATTTAAAGTAACCGTAAATCCGGCGGAAACCTCTTCCGAATCGGAAAGTTCTCTTCCTTCCGAAAGCGAAACTTCTTCCAGCACACCGGAAAGTGTTCCTCCTTCCAGCGCACCTGAAAGTTCTCTTCCTTCTGAAAGCGAAAGCACAGAAACTTCTTCCGAAGATTCGCAAAGCGGAACCGCTTCAACAGTTGAGAATTTAAGCAGCGCAAAGGGTAAAAAAAGCAAATATTACGAACAGTCCCTTAAAGATAAAGTTAAAATCAACGGAAGCAGCATGAGCGTTTATGATGCTGTTTGCCAGATTGTTGCTTACGAAGCGGGACAGGGTCAGCCGGACGAACATGTTAAAGCCCAGGCAGTTGCTTCCTATACCTATCTTATGAACAACGGCGGAAAAATCAGCGCGGGAACAAGCACCAAAAAGCTTGACAGCCAGATTGAAAAATGCGTTGCGGAAGTAATAGGCTATGCGGTTCTTGATGACAGAAGCGACGATTTTATTCTTGCAACATATTTTTCCGAAAGCTGCGGCGAAACCGCTGACGCCGAATGGGTTTGGGGTTATCCGAACAGAAACCTTCTTTCTGTTTCCTCTTCGGTTGACGGAAAAACTTCCAAAACCTATAAAATTTCTTCTTCCAGCTTTAAAGACAAGGTTGAAAGCAAAACCAACATAACCATTTCGGGAGATCCTGAAGACTGGATAGAAATTTACAGTTATTGGGACGATACGGATTACGTAAACCAGGTCAAGATTTGCGGAACCAAATACAGCGCAAGAAAGCTTCGCGAAACCGTTCTTGGCGGTTCAAACCTTCGCTCCACCGCATTTGACGTGGAATATGATTCTGCAAAGGACCAGTTTGTCTTTACAATGCGCGGTTATGGCCACGGCGTTGGAATGAGCGCCATCGGTTCCATTGCTTATGCAAAAAAAGGCTATGAATGGGACGAAATTCTTCTCAAATATTATTCCAACTGCTACATAGGTTATAAAGAACCCTGATCAAAAAACAAAAGCCCCGTGCTCAAATGAGCACGGGGCTTTTTATTTGGTTTGATTAAAGAATAATGCTTTTTCCGGTCATGCTTTCGGGCTGGGGAAGTCCGAGAAGTTTGAGCATGGTGGGGGCAATATCCGCAAGAACGCCGCCCTCTCTGAGTTCACATTCATGGTTATAAACGATGAAAGGAACGGGATTGGTGCTGTGGGCGGTGAAAGGAGTTCCGTCTTTTGCAAGCATAACGTCAGCGTTGCCGTGGTCGGCGGTTATAAGGACCGTTCCGCCAAGTTCCTTTACCTTTTCACAAACTTTGCCGAGGCATTCGTCAACTGCTTCACAGGCGGCAACAGCGGCGGAGAAAACGCCGGTGTGGCCGACCATATCGGTGTTTGCATAGTTGAGAATGATTACATCGTGCTCGTTTTTATCAAGTTCCTCAAGGAGTTTTTCGGTGACGAGATATGCGCTCATTTCCGGCTGAAGGTCATAAGTTGCAACGTTCGGGGAAGCGATAAGATCGCGGTCCTCGTTTTCATAGCAAGCTTCAACGCCGCCGTTGAAGAAGAAAGTTACGTGAGCGTATTTTTCGGTTTCCGCAATGCGGAGCTGTTTAAGGCCTTTTTTGGCAATGTACTCACCGAAGGTATCTTCAAGAACAAGGGGCGGGAACGCAACTTTTACATTTTCAAGGGTTTCGTCATACTGTGCCATGCAGACGTAGCAGACTTTTTTTGCGGTTCTTTCGAATCCTGCAAATTCCTCGTCAACGATAGCGCGGGTCATTTCTCTTGCTCTGTCCGGGCGGAAGTTTGCAAAAATTACGGAGTCGCCGTCCTTGATTCCGGCATCTTTCTCACAGATGAAAGGAACGATGAATTCGTCGGTGATTCCTTCATCATAACTGCGCTGAACGGCTTCTGCAGCGTTTTCTTCAAAAGGAGCATCACCGAGGACAAGGGCTTTGTAATGGCGCTCAACGCGGTCCCAGCGTTTGTCGTGGTCCATGCCGTAATAACGGCCGCCGACGGAAGCGATTTTACCGATGCCGGTTTCGGAAAGCTTTGCTTCGAGTTTTTCAACATAGCTTTTTCCGGAGGAGGGAGGAACGTCCCTTCCGTCCATGAAGCAATGGAGATAAACTTTGGAAAGACCGTTTGCTTTAGCCATATCGATAAGTCCGAAGATGTGTTCAAGGTGGCTGTGAACACCGCCGTCGGAAAGAAGTCCGAGGATATGGAGGGCGGAATCATTATTTTTGCAGTTTTCCATTGCGGAGCAAAGGGCTTCGTTTTTATAAAAACTGCCGTCGCGGACCGCATTGGTGATTCTCATAAGGGGCTGGTAAACGATTCTGCCTGCGCCGATGTTGGTGTGGCCGACTTCGGAGTTGCCCATCTGTCCGTCCGGAAGACCGACATCAAGACCGGAAGCTCCGATTATGGTTTTGGGGCAGGTTTCTTTAATTTTATCAAGGTTCGGCATTTTTGCGGCGCGGATTGCGTTTCCGTAATCGCTTTCGTTATAGCCGAAACCGTCGAGTATCATTAAAACAAGTGGTTTCATAAAATCTCCTTATACGGAAGCAGCCGCAACGATTGCCGCAAAATCCGGAGCTTTAAGAGATGCACCGCCGATAAGTCCGCCGTCAACGTTTTCTTTGGAAAGAAGTTCCGCTGCGTTCTTTGCGTTCATGCTGCCGCCGTACTGAATGGTGATAGCTTCAGCTGCTTCTTCGGAATAAAGTTTTGCGATAAGTCTGCGGATGAATGCGCAGGCTTCTTCTGCCTGGTCTGCGGTTGCGGTAACGCCGGTTCCGATTGCCCAGACGGGTTCGTAAGCGATGATGATATTTTTAAGTTCGTCTTCGGAAACGCCGCCGAGAGCAACCTTAAGCTGTTTTCCGACAACTTCTTCCATGATTCCCTGTTCGCGTTCGTTAAGAAGTTCGCCGCAGCAAAGGATTACGGTAAGTCCTTCATCAAGAGCGGCGCGGGTTCTTTCGTTAACGGTTTCGTCGGTTTCGCCGAAATACTGTCTTCTTTCGCTGTGGCCGATGATAACGTATTCAGCGCCCACTTCTTTGATTATGGAAGCGGGGATTTCGCCGGTGAAAGCGCCGGAAGGTGCCCAATGGCAGTTCTGTGCGCCGACTTTTACGTTGGAACCGGAGGTTGCGTTAACTGCGGTTTCAAGATCGAGGAAGGGAGTGCAGACAACAACGGAGCAGTCTGCATCTTTTACAAGAGGAAGAAGTTCTTCGATAAGAGCTTTTGCTTCCGCGCGGGTTTTGTTCATTTTCCAGTTGCCGGCAATAACAGCGGCGCGTTTGGATTTATTCATAGGTAACATCCTTTCAAAAGCGCCCCTTGTCAAAGAGGAGAAGGCCGCGAAACGGCAGGGGATTCAAAAAAAGGAATCCCTCCACCGTGCCATACGGCAACGGTCCCCCTCCCTTTAACAAGGGAGGCAAAGATTATTATTTCTCATTGAGAGCGGCAATGCCGGGAAGTTCAAGACCTTCGAGGAATTCAAGAGAAGCGCCGCCGCCGGTGGAAATGTGGGTCATTTTATCAGCAAAGCCGAGTTTGGTTACTGCAGCAACGGAATCGCCGCCGCCGATGATGGAGATGCAGTCGGTTTCTGCAATTGCTTCTGCAACAGCAAAGGTACCGCCGGCGAAGTTTTTGAATTCAAAAACGCCCATGGGTCCGTTCCAAATAACGGTTTTTGCGTTTTTAACGGCTTCTTTGAAGAGTTCTACGGATTTGGGACCAATGTCCATACCCATAAGACCATCGGGAATGTCTTTGCCTTCAACAGCAACGGGTTCTGCGTTTTCGTCGAATTTATCAGCGGCGATGTGGTCAACGGGAAGAAGGAGAGAAACGCCTTTTTCCTTTGCTTTTGCAAGAAGTTCGGAAGCGAGTTCGAGTTTGTCTTCTTCGCAAAGGGAAATTCCTACGTTGTGGCCTTCTGCCTTAAGGAAAGTATATGCCATTGCGCCGCCGACGATAAGGGTATCAACTTTTTCAAGAAGGTTGGTGATTACGCCGATTTTGTCGGAAACTTTTGCGCCGCCGAGAACAGCAACGAAAGGACGAACGGGGTTATCAAGAGCTTTGCCCATAACGTCGATTTCTTTCTGGATAAGGAAACCGCAGACTGCGGGGATATAATCTGCAACGCCGGTGGTGGAAGCGTGTGCTCTGTGAGCGGTGCCGAAAGCATCGTTTACGAAAATTTCAGCAAGGGAAGCAAGTTCTTTTGCAAATTCGGGAACGTTTTTGGTTTCTTCTTTGTAATAACGAACGTTTTCGAGAAGGGCAACTTCACCTTCTTTGATGGTTGCGGAAATATCTTTTGCGTCTTCGCCGATAACGTCTTTGCTCATTCTTACTTCGCATTCAAGAAGTTCGGAAAGTCTTTTTGCAACGGGAGCAAGAGAAAATTCCGGGAGCCATTCGCCTTTCGGGCGGCCGAGATGGGAGCAGAGAATTACTTTTGCGCCGTTTTCTTTAAGGTATTTGATGGTGGGGAGTGCTGCAACGATTCTTTTGTCGTTGGTTATAACGCCATCTTTAAGCGGAACGTTGAAGTCGCAGCGGACAAGAACTTTTTTGCCGGCTACGTCGATGTCTTTTACGGACATTTTGTTTGCGGTGTTCATGGAAAAGCATCCTTTCTATGGAAAATTTAATTAAAAACGTTAAAACTGAAGCCAAATTACTTCATAGTAAATATATAATAAAATCATATATTTTTCAAGAAAAAAAGAGCGACTTCGGCAGAATGTTCAAAGGCGGATTTTTTTGGATAAATTAATGTTAAATTTTTATAATAATGACAGCATTTTGAAAAAGCCGCAGTTGTGCAAAATTACCTTTTGTTTTGAAGTTTTTGCATTTTTGCCATTGAAAAAAGCTTTTGAAAAGCGGAGTTTGTGTGTTTTGCCGAAAGGAGATTTTTACTTCAAAAAACCTTTGAAAAAGCTTTGTTCAAAACAGCAAACGAAAGGGAGAAAGTTCGTTTTCCGGTGTGTATTTTATACAAAAACAAAAAAATCAAAATGAAAAACGGAAATTTGAGAAAACAGAAAAAAGAGAATATAATTCATACAGAATTCAGAAAAACGGAGGCGACAGCTTTGGCAAATCAGAAAAAATTTACCGTAAGAGATCTTGCGGAAATCGGCGTTCTTGCGGCTTTGGTTTTTGTTGCATCATATTTCCTTAAATTCGGACCTATCCCTACTCTTGCAGGCCCGACAATGCTTAAAACAGGAAATGCGGTCTGCCTTTTGGGTGCACTGCTTTTCGGAAAATTAAAAGGCGGTCTTGCTTCCGGAATCGGTTCCGCAATGTTCGATCTTACTAACCCTGCTTTTGTTGCAAGTGCGCCTTCCACATTTATCAATTTCTTCCTTATGTCCTTCGTTTGCGGCTGGGTTTCAAAAATCGGCGGAAACGACGGAACAAAAACGAAGCAGAATATTATTGCGGCAATTTGCGGCGCGGGAACATATCTTGTTCTCCATCTCGGAAAATCCTTCATAACCCTTCTTCTTGAGGGAAGCGAAGTTCATGCAGCTTTGGTTGCCTGCGGAACAAAGTTTGTAACTTCCGGAATAAACGCGGTTTTTGCGGTTGTTGTTTCGGTAATCCTTGCTCCGGTTTGCAAAAAAGCTCTCGACAGAGCGTATAGAGGAAGATGAATTATACAAAACGTAAACAAAAGGCGGCTGAAAGGCCGCCTTTTTTCTTTACTTTGAAAGGAAAAGATGATATTCTTTTTTAGGGAAAGGCGGTGGTTTGGAAAAATGAACTATCCGGGTTTTTTGATTAAAAGGGAACGTCTTTTGAAAAACTGGAGCCAGGAAGGACTTTGTAAAGGAATTTGTGCCGTTTCCTATCTCTCAAAAATAGAACAGGGAAAGGCGGAAGCTTCCGAAGAAATTATTTCCGCGCTTTTTGAAAGGCTTGGAATAGATTGGGTGACTGATGAAAAACTCCTTTTGGAAGGAAAGAAATTTGTTGAAGATTGGTATGAAGCGGTTTTTTCTGCCGATTGGGACAGATGTTTTAATTTCCTTTCGATTTTTAAAAGAAACTATTCCTTTCTGGAAAATAGCCCTTTTGGGGTTGACATTATGCTTCTCAAAATTTTCGGCAAAGAGGAAACAAAGCCGGTTGATGAAAAATTTGAGATTTTTATGGATCAGCGAGGGCTTTCGCTTCAAAGGCTTTATGGAGGAAATTTCGAAGAAGCAACAAAGCTTTTTCCCTGCTCATATATGTTTTTCAGGGCGGGAGTTTCTGACTATGTGAAAGGCGATAACGCAAAGGCGCTTGAAAATCTCCAAAGAGCTTACAGCCTTGCTTCCGAAGAAGGAAGAACAAGGGTGATGCTTTTTTCAAAGCTTTATATTACAAATTGCTACAGCAACATCTGCGATATCGAATCCATGAAGCGGCATGGTAAAATTGCGAAAAGAATTGCCGCGGAACTTTCGGAACCGGATTTGATTTCAACGGTGGATTATAATTTTGCCGCAACAAAAATTGAAGCGGGAGATTTTTCCGGCGCTTATGATTATTTTTCCAATCTTTCTGAGCCTTCTGCCCCAAGCCTTCATAAGCTTGCAGTTTGCTGTGAAAAACTTGGAAGAAGGGAAGAAGCTCTTTTGGCAATTGAAAAGGAAAAGGACGCGAAAGCAGAAACGGATGAACTTAAAAAAATTGCGGATGAAGCCTGCGAAATAATAAAATTCCGCCTTGAGAATGAAGATTATCTTTCAAATGCGGATTACGGAAAATTGCTTCTTGGGCATTTTGAAAAATGCAGAAAGGAAATGCCCATAGGCTACGCGAAATTCCATCTTCCGTGGGTGCTTGAATGGTATAAAGCCAACAGAGAATATGGCAAGGCGTTCCGCCTTGTTTGCGATTTTCCTCAAAGTTTTAAATAAAAGACGTTTATCCGGTTGTTTTGGGAATGATTTTCCCAAAACAACCGGATTTATTTTGTTTAAAATTCATGATATGATTTTATCATGGAGGTGAAGAAAATGGCAAAAAAACTTTGGACAAAAAATTTCACTTTGATAATCGTCGCAACGACTTTTGGAGCGATGGGCGGAGTTGCAGGAAATTTTGCTCTTTCGTTTCTTGTTTTTGAGGAAACGAAGAGCACTTTTGCGGCGGCTCTTATTGCGGCTTTGGCTTTTGTTCCCGCATTTGTTATCCCGTTTTTTGCGGCACCCTGGATGGACAGACTTCCGAGAAAACCTTTTCTGGTGGGCGGAGATTTACTCAATGGAATCTGTTATTCGGCGGCAGGTTTTTATCTGCTTAATTTTGAATTCAGCTATGTGGGATATCTCGGCTTCTCGCTTCTTGTATCAAGTCTTCAGACATTTGATGAACTTGCCTATAACAGCATATATCCGAACCTTATTCCGGAAGGATTGGAGCAAAAGGGATATTCCGTGCTTGGAATGTTATATCCGGTGCTTAGGGTTCTGATGATGCCCGTTGCGGCGTTTCTTTATGGAACGATAGGCGTCGGAATGATGCTCATACTGCAAGGCTTTCTTTCGGTTCTTGCGGCAATTATTGAAAGCAAAATAAAAATAAACGAGAAAAACCGCCTTCAGGACGAAATTTATACTTTTTCAATGTGGAAAAACGATATTGCCGAAGCGGCGGAATATCTTAAAAAAGAAAAAGGTCTGCGGAGTATCTATTCCTATATGGCTTTCACCAATGGTGTTGGAAACGGATATAATCCACTTTTGGTTGCGTTTTTCAGCACTGCGGCGGGAATGACCGCGGCCATGTATTCGCTTTTTTCCGCAGCAGAATTTATTGGAAGAAGTATAGGCGGAACTTTTGCATATAAAGTTAAAATAAAATCGGAAAAGCGTTTTTCCTTTGCCTTTATGGTTTATATGATTTATGAAACAATGGATATGGTTTTGCTTTGGATTCCATATCCGCTTATGCTCATCAACAGAGGAATCTGCGGATTCCTTGGAATAAACAGCGCAACAATGCGCGAAGCGGCTGTTCAGACATATATTCCGGACGAACTTAGGGCAAGATTAAACGCTTTCGAAGATATGCTCTATTTTGCTGTTTCCGCTTTGCTGGGTCTTATAATAGGCGCTTTTGGGGAAATTTTGGATTACAGAATCTGCATAACCCTTTGCGGTGCTTCAACAATGGTTTTCTGTTGGCTAACAATCTGGAAAAACCGCGGCGATGTTTCCTTGGTTTATAAAAAAGAAGGGGAGAATTAAGAATATTCCTTTAATTCCGTTCCCGGATAATAGTGCGAGAGAATTTCTTCAAAATCCGCCCCTTCTTTTGCCATATAATTCGCGCCGACCTGGGAAAGCCCAACTCCGTGACCGTAACCCCGGACCGTAAAAATGAATTCATTGTTTTTATATTCAGCGTCGAAATCCGCAGAGCGGAGATTGAAGATACTGCGTATCTTTTCACCGGAAAAGGTTGCGGCACCGATTATGATTTTATCAACGTAACCGGATTCGGTGCGCTCCGCGCCTTTAAACCATTCTTCCGGATAGGAACCGTTAAGCCCCGCTCCGTTTTTATTGAGCACTGAAAGAACTTCGTCATAAGAAAAGGAAACGGTTGTTTCGTAATCCGGGTGGGAAATATCCCCCGGACTTTCGACGGAAACAAGATAGGGAACGGTGCCGCCCCAGGCGTTTTCACTGCTTTCGGTCATGCCGTTTGAAATTGCATGATAGACTGCAAGAGCCGGTTCACCTTCGTAAGTAAGAACATATTTCATGGCTTTTTCCGCGGCGGCGGAAATTACTGCCCATTTTTCTTCAAAGTTTTTGCCGTAAACTTCTTTTGCCTTTTCTTCGGTCATATATCCGAGCTTTTTATCCGGTGCGGCGGAAAAATCGTAATCCGCGGCAAAATGTATCCTTTGCTGATAAAGTCCGCAGCTGAAAGCCGCAACCCCCTGGGCAACAAGAGCTTCGGATTCAAAATCTGCTCCCATTTCGGAAGCTATTGCGCCTTTTACATAATCCGAAAAAGAAACTTCGGAAACAGTTTCGGTTTCAAGGTCGAAAATACGAAAGGTTCCTTCCGGAAAAAACGGTTCCTCAGAAAAATCCTTTTCCGGAACAGAAACGGAATTTTCGGAAACCGGAGGTTTTTCTTCGATATAAGCATTGGGTGTTTTTGGAATTGCCGAAACGGGAATGAAAAACATTGCGGCGAGTGTTACTGCTATTATTGAAGTACGGAATTTTGACAATTTGATTTCACTTCCTTTTTTGTTTTGTACAAGCTTATGCAAAAGGAAGTTTAAAAATTCCGCAGGGAAAAGAAAAAAGCCCGCATGGCGGGCTTTTTGTTTTTTTCGGTTAAGGCCAATACTGGACAACGGTATAAGAATCGGGCATTGCAACAAGGGAATGGTTGAGATATTTATTGAAAGCAATGATGTTTTCAATAATAACCGTTCTGCCCTGTTCGATTTTCATACCGTAAAGAACGGTGTTTTCAAAATAGAAGGTGATGTCACCATCGTTTGTGGTGTAACGTTCAAAACGGCAGTTTTTGTTTCCGAAAGATTCGTTTCCGGCGGCAACAAGTTTTATATTGTCCACGGAAATTTCGAAAGGAACTGCTTTATAGTTTTCCGGATTTACGGTGAACATTTTTGCCTGGTCATCGTCGATGTAATAATAGACCTCTTCGTAAAGAACAATATGTTCATGGGGGATTTCCGGTTCGATCTCGTTTCCGTTTTCGTCATACTGAGGTTCAACGCCTTCAAGTTCGGCAGGTTCAGGATAGCTTGTTCCGATGCGCACTCCGTTTGTTCCGTAAAGGACTTCTGTTCCGTCAGCAAGAAGATAGTTCATAAAATATGTTCCGCTTTTGAGCATGCTGACATAACCTTCGGAAAAATAGATTTCGTGCTCTTCGGTTTCTTCTTCCATTCCGGTGATCTGGGCGATTATGAGTTCGATATCGTTAGGGATAAGCGCGCTTGCTTCTTCGAGCCATTCGCTTATTTTTTCCGCCGGGGAGCAGCCGGAAAAGGAAACAAGCATTACGGCGCAGAGAAAAGCGGCAAGGATTCTTTTTGCCATTGTTATCCTCCAAAAAAATAAAATTTTGTTGCTTTTTCCGTTGCTTTCGGTTGACGGAAAAAGCAAATAGGTTTATATTTATAAAGGTAATGTTTTGTAAAAAAGATTACAAAAGTAATTATAGCGGATTTCTTTTCTTTTGTCACCACTTTTTACACAAACTTAATATTCTTTTCAAAAATATAATTTGGACAATCAGGGGGAAATATGCAGAAAATCGGTTTTGACAGCGCAAAATATTTCAAAATGCAGTCCGAGAAAATCAAGGAACGCATTGATGAATTCGGCGGAAAGCTTTATCTTGAATTCGGGGGAAAACTTTTTGATGATTTCCATGCATCAAGGGTACTTCCGGGTTTTGCTTATGATTCAAAGGTAAAGCTCCTTTGCGAAATGAAAGACCAGGCAGAAATAATTATCGTAATCAACGCCACGGATATTGAGAAAAACAAAGTTCGCGGCGACCTTGGAATAACCTATGACCTTGAGGTAATGCGCCTTATCGACGCTTTTTCTTCTCTTGGTCTTTATGTCGGAAGCGTTATAATTGCCCAATATTCCGGCCAGAGAGCCGCGGACGCTTTCCGTGCAAAACTCAATTCCCTCGGAGTAAAAAGCTATATCCATTATCCCATTGAAGGATATCCCATGGACGTAAACTTTGTAGTAAGCGATGAGGGTTTCGGCAAAAACGAATACGTTGAAACAACAAGACCCCTTGTTGTGGTAACTGCTCCCGGTCCCGGAAGCGGAAAAATGGCAACCTGCCTTTCCCAGCTTTTCCATGAAAACAAGCGCGGGGTAAAAGCGGGCTATGCAAAATTTGAAACTTTCCCGATCTGGAACCTTCCTCTTGCCCATCCGGTAAACCTTGCTTATGAAGCTGCAACCGCCGACCTTGATGACGTAAATATGATAGACCACTATCATCTTGAAGCCTACGGCGAAATGACAGTCAACTATAACCGCGACATCGAAGTTTTCCCGGTCCTCAACAGAATTTTTGAAACGATACTCGGCGAAAGTCCCTATAAATCCCCGACGGATATGGGAGTAAACATGGTCGGAAACTGCATTTGTGATGATGAAGCGGTTTGTGAAGCTGCAAAACAGGAAATTATCCGCCGTTTTTATGAAGCTGCATGCGAATACCGCCAGGGAAAATGCGACGAAAACCCGATGCTCAAAATCGAACTTCTTATGGAAAGGCTCGGAATCGGAGTTGAGGACAGACCTGTCGTAAATGCTGCGCTTTTGAAAGAGGAAGAAACGGGGCTTCCGGCAACGGCAATTGAACTTAAAAACGGAAAAATTATCGTTGGAAAAACCAGTTCTCTTCTTGGTTCTTCCGCGGCAATGCTTCTCAACGCGCTCAAGGAAATTGCAGGAATTGATGATTCCATCGATATTATTGACCCGCTTGTTATGAACCCGGTTGAAGAACTTAAGAAAAAACATCTCGGCCATAACAACGCAAGGCTCCACCTTGACGAAACCCTTCTTGCCCTTGCGGTAAGCGCACCCAAGAACCCGGATGCGGCAAAAGCCCTTGCCTGCCTTGAGGAACTCCGCGGGTGTGAAGTACACTCCACCGTGATTCTTTCCCAGGTAGATACCCAGACTTTCAAAAAGCTTGGGCTTAACCTTACCTGTGAACCAAAATACCGCAACAAAAAACTTTATCACGCATAAAAGGAGGTTTTCTGATGAAATTCGTATCCTGGAACGTAAACGGACTTCGCGCCTGTATGGGAAAGGGATTTATGGATTCGTTCAATGAAATGGACGCGGATTTTTTCTGCCTTCAGGAAACAAAACTTCAGCCGGACCAGATTTCCCTTGAACTTCCGGGTTATTACCAGTTCTGGAACAGCGCGGAGAAAAAAGGATATTCCGGAACCGCAATTTTCACAAAGCACGAACCTATTTCCGTAAATTACGGAATCGACGTTGAACGCCATGACCATGAAGGCCGCGTTATCACCCTTGAATATCCGGATTTTTATCTTGTTGATGTTTATGTTCCCAACGCAAGGCGCGACCTTGAGCGCCTTGATTACAGAATGGATTGGGAAGACTGTTTCCGGGAATACGTAAGTTCTCTCGATAAACATAAACCGGTGATAATTTGCGGAGATATGAACGTTGCCCACGAGGAAATTGACCTTAAGAATTATAAAACGAACCGCGGTAACGCCGGTTTTACCGATGAAGAACGTTCAAAAATGACCGAACTTCTCGGAGCGGGTTTTTCGGATACTTTCCGTTTCCTCTATCCTGAAAAAGGCGATTCCTATTCCTGGTGGAGCTATATGTTCCACGCAAGGGAAAAAAACGCCGGATGGAGAATCGATTATTTCATCTGTTCCGAGCGTTTTACGGAAAAACTTGAAGACAGCCTCATCTATCCCCAATATTACGGAAGCGACCATTGCCCGGTTGCAATAATTACGAAAGATTAAAAAAGCAAAGCCCGTGCTCAAATGAGCACGGGCTTTTTTGTGTTTTTAGGTTTAGTTTTCTGCTTCGGGGTTGGTAAGGCGGGCGATTCCTTCGACATTTGTTACGGGAAGAGCAAAAGTTATTCCGGCGCCTTCGGAATCCATTCCAACGCGTTTGATAATGGACTGCATAATAGTGTTTTTGGTTTCATTGGAAGCAAGAATAATTATAAGTTCCTTTTCGGGATGGATCGAAATTCCAAAGAAAGTTTCCGTTTCGCGAAGTCCTGCGCCGTGTCCGTACATAATGGTTCCGCCTTTTGCACCGGCATCTCTTGCGGCGTCCATAACTTCGTCAGAAAAACCGCGGTTGACTATGCTGATTATAAGGGAATATAAAGTTTTGTTTTCCATAAGTCAAAATTCCTCCGTAAGGTCAGCGGTGATAAATTTGAAAGTTGCAATTCCGGCAACGCTTTGAAGCGGAACGGTAAAGGAAATTCCGTTTCCGGGTTTTGAAAAAACAAGTTTTTCGGATATTTTTTTAATTATGTCCCCGCTTTTTTCTTTTTTTACAAAGCTGAGAACAATATCTTTTTCCGTTGCGCCAAGTCCGAGCATTTCGAGAATGCTGGAAGGGGCGGTTCCGCGTCCCTGACAAATTGTGTTCTGAAGTATTTTGTTTTCGCGGAGGACATCAAGGACTGTTTCGCCTTTTCCTCTTGAAACGATTGTGAAAACAAGGTCGATTCTTTGAGTGCTGCAAACGGTATCGATTTTTTCGTTCTGGATCAAAGGGAACACCTCCTTGTTTAATCATAACAATCGAGCTCGATTATTGCATATTCCATATCGAGCTGATATTCTTCAACTTCTTCTTCGATTTCTTCGAAAATTTCCGCAAGTTCTTCGGTTTCCTCTTTTTCGGCGCGTTTTGCTTTGATCGCATAAACAGCACCGAGGATCTGTATGGCAACAAGGGGGGTCATTGCAACCATTGCAACAACGCCGAAGCCGTCCATAAGAACATTTCCGCCGACAGCGGTGCAGGCGCCGGTTGCAAAAGGAAGAAGGAAAGTTGCAGTCATGGGTCCGGAAGCAACGCCGCCGGAGTCAAAAGCAATTGCGGTAAATACTTTTGGGACAAAGAACAGAAGGCCGAGAGCAATCGCGTAACCGGGAATAAGAAGATACCAGATCGAAATTCCGGTTATAACGCGGAGCATTGCCATGCCGACAGAAATGCTCATTCCTATCATAAGGGCGGTCATCATCATTTTTCTGGTGATGGAACCGTTTGTAACTTCTTCCACCTGAACGGTGAGAACGTAAACAGCGGGCTCTGCCATAAGAATGAAGAAACCTACCAGCATACCGACAGGGATTATAATCCAGTTATACGGAAGAGTTGCAAGAGCTCCGCCGATAAAACTTCCCGCAGGCATAAAACCTACGTTTGCTGCGGTAAGGAAGATTACAAGACCGATATATGTATATAACACACCTATAAGGGTTTTTGCAAGGGAAATTTTCGGGAGTTTAAGATAAACTATCTGGAAGAAAATATAAACAGCAATAATCGGCGAAAGAGCAAGGGCAACTTCCTCAAAGAAGGTGGGGAAAGCCCGGAGATATACCATTAAAACATCGCCGATGTTCTGAATTTCGGGAATAACAGCCGCTTCATAGGAAGCGTCGCCTTTTGCAAGCATACCCATAATGGCAACCGCTATGATGGGGCCGACGGAACAAAGTCCTACGAAACCGAAGCTGTCGGTTTCGCTGTCAGCGCCCTTTTTAACGGAAGCAATACCTATGCCGAGGGCAAGAATGAACGGAACGGTTATAGGGCCTGTTGTAACGCCGCCGGAGTCGAACGAAACCGCAAGATATTCCGGTTTTGTAAAAAATGCCAGAGCAAAAACGATAAGATAGAGGACAAAGAAAAGTTTGGAAAGGTCAAAACCAAAGACAACTCTGATTACCGCAAGGGTGAGGAAAATTGCAACGCCGATGGCGACCATATAAATGAGGGTCTGGCCGATGGAAATGTCCATGCTGAAAAGGCTGAACATTGTCTGGTCGGGCATCTGTTTTCCGAGAACCTGAAGGTCCGGTTCGGCAATTGTAACAAGGAAACCGAGAAGGAAAGCGGTTATAAGGAAAATTTTGAGGTTTTTAAGTTCAACAAGCTTTCCGCCGATTTGGTTTCCGATCGGGGTCATACCGACTTCGGAGCCAAGCTGAAAAAGGGTCATACCGACTATAAGAAAAAAAGTTCCCGATAAAAAAAGCGCCAGAACGCCGAAAGGCATTGGTGCTATGGTCAAATGAAGAAAAAAGACAACACCTGCAACAGGAAGAACGGCAACAGATGTTTCTTTGAATTTTGATAAAAGTTCCCGGATCAAGGAGGGATTCCACCCTTCTGTTTAATATTAATACATAGAATTGTATAACATTATTGTAACTTATGTGATGAGTTTGTGTCAACTTGGAATGTTTCATGAAATTATTAACACAAAAAAGGCTATAATTCACAAAAACAGTTCTTAAAATTAACAATTCTTGTGTTGACTTAGTTCATAAGGATTGTTATTATTAATTAAGTAATTCAAAACATACCTTTTGGAGGATGCGATATGGATTTTTGTGATGCAATAAATAAACTTCCGGACAGCAAGGAGAATGGTCTTTACGGCAAAAGCCTTTTGCGTACATGGGATATGAGCGATGATGACATAAAAGCAATTGCAAGGGGAACATGTGCGCTTAAATCTCTTCGTGATAACAATGTATCACCGAAAATTTTTGATTCCGGAATTGCTGTTTCGATGTTCAGCAAAAAAGATATGGGAATGGAAATTGCTTTTGCTTCCGGATGCGACCTTCTTGGGCTCACCATTATCGATATGGACAGAAAACTTGGAAACAACAACATAAAAGAAACCGCAACAATGGCTTCTTATATGGCTGATGCTCTTGGTGTTTGCGAAAGCGATTTTATTGAAAAAAGTTCAAGATATATAAGAAGAATCTCCGATTCTGTTGAAGAAGCACAGAAAAACGGTGTTGTTGCACAAAAACCCTGCGTGATAAACCTTGGAAGCGATGAGGACAGCCCTGTTCAGAGCATTGCGGATTTTCAGTATATGGCAGAGCATTTTGGCGGAATCGAAGAACTTAAAGGCAAAAAAATTGCCGTAACATGGGCTTATTCCCCCAACGGAACCCGCTCCCTTGCTGTTCCCCAGGGAATACTTTCCCTTTTCACCCGTTTTGGAATGAACGTTGTTCTTGCCGCACCGGAGGGAATGGACCTTATGCCCGATGTTTACGAAAGGGCAGAAAAAAATGCCGAACGTTCCGGCGGAACTTTTGTGCGCACCGATTCCATGGAAGAAGCATTTTCCGATGCAGATGTTGTAATCCCGATAAACTGGGCTCCGTTCACTTTCCTTGAAAAACGTACAGAACTTTCTGCAGCAAACCTCGGTACATACATCGACCTTCTTGAACACGAACTTCGCGAAAACAATAAGGAGTTCATCAACTGGGAAGTTACCGAAGAACTTATGGA
The DNA here is from genome assembly GCA_018110905.1 of Oscillospiraceae bacterium. Classification (GTDB taxonomy): domain Bacteria; phylum Bacillota; class Clostridia; order Oscillospirales; family Ruminococcaceae; genus UMGS1668. Next base: position 17,124 of record JAGBAZ010000019.1, on the reverse strand, counting down.
AAAAACAAAAGATGGAAAAGCACTCCTTATGCATGATATTCCCGCAGACGTAACTGATATAAGCTGCATCCGCGGCGAAATGACCGCGCAGGTTTATAATGCAAACCTTGAAAGCCTTCTTAAAGAAGCGGGAAACCGTCCTTATGTAATTGCTGCAATGATCATTCTTTCCAAATCGGAAGATCCAAAAGCAGCATTCAAAACCATTGCCGAAAGAGCAACAAAAAGATATTTCTGATTTTTTCGGCATATACTTCAGAAAAAACGAAAGAAGAACTTTTTAAAAATGAAAAAAACACTTGTTATTCTTGCGGCCGGAATAGGAAACAGATACGGCGGCGCAAAACAGATAACTCCTGTTGGTCCTTGCGGAGAAAGAATAATCGATTTTTCAATGTATGATGCCTATAAGGCAGGTTTTGAGAAAATCGTTTTCATAATTCGCAAAAGCCTTGAGGATGATTTCAGAGAAGTTATCGGAAACCCGGTTTCGAAATTTATGGAAGTTGATTATGTTTTCCAGGAGATAGATCCGGAATATGCAGAAAAAGGAAGAACAAAACCCTTTGGCACGGCGGAGGCCATTGCGCTTTGCCGCGGACATGTTGACGGTCCTTTTGCTGTAATTAATGCAGACGATTATTACGGTATCCATTGTTTTGGACTTATCGGTTCCCTTCTTGAAAAAATGGAAGGCGAAGGCGAATACTGCATGATAGGTTACCACATTGAAAACACCGTTACCGACAAAGGCCACGTTGCAAGGGGCGTTTGCAGAACCGAAAACGGAATGCTTGTTGAAATAAACGAGCGAACCCATATTGAAAAACGCGGAGAATGTGCAGAATATACCGAAGACGGTGAAAACTGGGTTCCGCTTCCGGCGGGAACTCCGGTTTCTATGAATTTCTGGGGATTCACGCCGGATATATTCGATTATCTTGACAAAGCGCTTGAAGAATTCAGGAACACCGAACTTAAAGAAAATCCGCTTAAGGCGGAATGCTATCTTCCAAGCGTTGTTGGCAATGCCCTTGCAGAAGGCAAAGTTACCGTAAAAGTACAGGAATGCCCAGACAAATGGTTCGGGGTAACATATAAGGAAGACACCCCCGCCCTTGTTGAAGCACTTAAAAAACTTACCGAAGAAGGAAAGTATCCTTCTCCCATCTGGGGATAACAGGCAAAAACGGAAGCTGAAAATGCTTCCGTTTTTTTATATTTATCTTTGCAATGGAGCGGGTTATGTGATATTATATTTTTATATTGATTCTGAAGGGCGGCATTGATTTTGAAAACGCTTATAATATATTCTTCAAAAACCGGAACAACGAAAAGATGTGCGGCGCTTCTTGCGGCCAATATCGGTGCGGACAGCTGCGACCTTTTTGAAATATCCGAAAAAATTCCGGATATTTCAGATTATGAATGTGTTGTAATCGGCTCTTATGTCAGAATGGGCGTTATTGATAAAAAAATATCCGCATTCCTTCAAAAGCATAAAGAAGAGCTTTTTGAAACAAAATTCGGGCTTTTCATCTGTTCCTGCCTTGCGGATAAGGTTTCGGACTCGATTACAAAAAACTTCAGCGAAGAATTTATGGACCATGCCGCAATAATCGATTCTTTCGGCGGAGAACTTCCGGCGGATAAAATAAAGGGAATGGATAAAATTATCGTAAATTCTATTATAAAAATCGCGAAAACCGACCCGACTTTTAAAATTTTTGAAAAAATCATTCCGGAAAGCATCACCAATTTTGCAGAGGTGCTTAAAGAAATGTAAAAAGAAAATCCCGTGCTCAAATCCGAGCACGGGATTTTTTTAATAGCTGGCTAAAGGCGCGGTGCCGTCGTCTTCCATTTTTTCGATGGATTTTATTATAACGTCGTAGCTGTAATCCGGGTTTACCTGAACGGTGCAGGTATCGCCCAGTTTTTTACCGAAAACTGCCTTTCCGAAAGGGGATTCCTTGCTTATGAAACCGGAGGAAACATCGTAGCGGACGTCGGTCACTATCTGATAAACTTCTTCCTCATCGTCATCCGGAATATATACGGTGACTTTATCATAAAGGCCGACAACACCTTCCTCGGCGCTGCCGTCAATTATGACTGCGGTTTTTATCATGGCTTCAAGATAGCGGATTCGGCTGTCGTTGCGGCCTTTTGCTCTTTTTGCCTCTTTATATTCAAAGTTTTCGGAAAGATCGCCGAAACCGCGGGCGGTTTTTACGTCATCAAGGATCTGGGGCCTTAAAACAAGTTTTCTGTATTCAAGTTCTTCCTGCATTTTTTTGATATCGTTGGCGGTAAGTTCGTCGTGCATCGGGAGAAATCCTGCCTTTCGTTTTGATAAACATATTATATTCCAAAGCAGGGGCTTTTTTCAAGGAATATTGAACTTCTTTTGCAGTAAAATTAAATATTAGGTACTTTTCAGTTTGATTAAAATGTTGTATAATATATTCTGTATTATTTTGATTTAATGAAAAGGAGGATAATTTTTAAAATGAGACCTATTAAAATCATCAGCGACAGTACCGCAGATCTTCCGAAAGAACTTATTGAAAAATATGATATAGAAGTACTTCCCCTTTCCGTAACCCTTGGAGAAAATTCTTATAAGGACGGACTTGAAATCTCCGCCCAGGATATTTTTAAATATTATGAGGAAACAAAAGGACTTCCGAAAACTTCCGCCGTTTCCGTTCTTGAATATACCGAAGCTTTTACCCCCTGGGTCGAAAAAGGTTATGACATAATCCACTTTACCATAAGTTCCACAATGTCTTCCTGCTATCAGAACGCATGCATTGCCGCGGTTGAACTCGGTCATGTCTGGTCCATAGATTCCGCAAACCTTTCTTCCGGAATCGGTCTTCAGGTTGTTCTTGCTGCGGAACTTGCCGCAAAAGGCGAAAGCGCGGAAGTAATTGCAAAGCACATTGCCGAAGCAAAAACCAGGGTTGACGCAAGCTTTATTCTTAACCAGCTTGAATTCCTTCACAAAGGCGGAAGATGCAGCGGAGTTGCGGCCCTTGGTGCAAACCTTCTTAAACTCAAACCCTGCATTGAAGTTGTTGAAGGCAAAATGAAAGTCGGAAAGAAATATCGCGGCGCTTATGAAAAATGCGCTATCGAATATGTACGCGACAGACTTGAAGGAAACGATAATATCGAAACCGATATCATCTTCCTTACCTGGACCGGCGTTGACGCACATCTTCTTAAAGAAATTGAAAAAGAAATCAAGAAATACCACAAGTTCCATACCATTATCGTTAATGAAGCCGGAAGCACCATTACCGGACATTGCGGCCCCGGAACTTTCGGAATTCTTTATTTCCGCAAGGAAAACATCTGATTTTTAAAAAAGAAGAAGGGTTGCTATGAAAAGTTTAACCAACCTTTACAGAATCGGAAGAGGTCCTTCCAGTTCCCATACCATCGGACCGGAAAGGGCAGCGCTTTATTTTAAAGGTAAAAACTCCGAAGCGGACGGTTTTTCCGTTACGCTTTACGGTTCTCTTGCAAAAACCGGAAAGGGACACATGACCGATGCGGTTTTGCGCCAGACCTTTGCGCCGGTTCCTTCGAAAATCATTTTTGATTTTGAAACGGACGAAAACAGTTTTTATCACCCCAACGCCATGGATATGCATGCTTTTAAAAACGGCGAAGAGATAGATAAAATACGTGTTTATTCCATTGGCGGCGGTGAAATTGCCGTTGAAGGAACGGATTATGTTGCTCCTCCGGAAGTTTATTATGAGAACAGCTTCGATGAAATTCTGGAATATTGCCAGGAACACGAAATCCGTATCTGGGAATATGTTGAACAAATGGAAGGTCCGCATATCTGGGATTACCTTGAGGAAGTTTGGGCGCAGATGAAGCGCACCATCAAGGAAGGACTTAAATCCGAAGGCGTCCTTGCCGGAGGATTGGGTGTTCAGCGCAAAGCGGCCTTTCTTTACAACCAATATCACATGGACGAAAGCGCGGAAACAAAGGAAAACAGAATAGTCTGCGCTTATGCTTTTGCGGTGGGCGAACAGAATGCCAGCAACGGAACCGTTGTTACCGCTCCGACCTGCGGCGCTGCGGGAGTTATGCCGGCCGTTCTGTATTACTGGCAGAAGAAACGCAAAATTTCCGATACCGATATTCTCCATGGGCTTGCAACCGGAGGTATAATCGGAAACCTTATCAAGACTAATGCTTCCATTTCCGGCGCGGAATGTGGATGCCAGGCAGAGATCGGAACGGCATGCTGCATGGCTTCGGCCGCTCTTGCGGAAATTTGCGGAATGGGCCTTGATCAGATCGAATATGCTGCGGAAGTTTCCATGGAACACATGCTTGGACTTACCTGTGATCCCATTGACGGACTTGTTCAGATTCCCTGCATAGAGAGAAATGCGGTTGCGGCAATGCGTTCCATAAATGCGATTTCCCTTGCCAATTTCCTTACTCATACCAGAAAAATTTCGTTTGATACGGTTGTCAAAACCATGTATGAAACGGGAAGAGATATAAAAAGCCGCTATAGAGAAACTTCCGAAGGCGGTTTGGCAAAGAATTATTTCGGCTGTGACTGATAAAATAAAAAAGACGGGTTTTACCCGTCTTTTTTTATTTTATCATATAAGTTTTTTCGGTTTTGCCATCAAGGTTTTTCCAGGAGAAAACGCCGTTTTCAAAAATCATATAACCGTGGTGACTGTTTTCTTTGGGAATGGAAACGGAGCCAGGATTCATATATGTTACCCCGTCCGATTCCTCGAGTTTTGGAACGTGGGTGTGTCCGGAAAGAATGACAGTACCGCTTTTTACCGGAGGAAAAGGTTTGTGGCCGTGGACTGCGAGCATCTCGATTTTGTCGATGCAAAGGAAAACCTGCTCGCTGAGCACCGGAAATTCCAGAACCATCTGATCAACTTCCGTATCACAGTTTCCACGGACACAGATTATATATTCTTTTATCCCATTGAGCATGGAAATAACTTCTTTTGGTGCATAACCTTCGGGAAGGTCGTTGCGGGGGCCGTGATAAAGGATATCACCGAGCAGAAGGATTTTATCCGCGTGCTCGTTTTTAAATGCGCTGAGCAGCTGTTTGCAGTAAAATGCGCTTCCGTGGATATCGGAAGCAATCATAAGCTTCATAAAAATTTCTCCTTTCGGTCACATTTCGTTCCAGCCGCGGCCGATGATCTCGGTTTTTGCCTTCGCGGAAGTAAGTTCGACGATATCGTGCTCAAAACCGGAAACATCTTCGGTTTTAAGGCGAACAACGATGCTCACATCGGCGCCAAAGTCGCTTTCGACAACAAAAATATGGTGTTCATTTATAAAATGTTCGATTTTCCCGTAAAGGTTATAGTCGCAGGTGACCATTATATCGGCGCTTTCCGCAACGGTTTTTATTCCGCCGGCGGCAACGGCGATTTTGGCACCTTCAGTATATGCCCGGACAAGCCCGCCGACACCAAGCAAAGTTCCGCCGAAATATCGCGTTACAACGCAGCAGACGTCCACAAGCTCGTTTCCGTTAAGAACGTTGAGCATAGGAACGCCGCCGGTACCCTGGGGTTCGCCGTCATCGGAAGCGCGTTTTATCTGCCCCGCGCGGAGAGAATAGGCATAGACATTATGAGTTGCGTCGCGGTGCTTTGTGCGGATCTCGTTTATGAAAGCAATGGCTTCATCTTCGGTTGTAACCGGGGCGATATATCCGATAAAGCGGGATTTTTTTTCAACAAATTCGTCGCTTGCCCGCTGTCTGATTGTTTTATATTCGGCCAAAAATTCCCGCTCCTTTCAAAATGGATAGAAAAAAAGCCCGGAATAATCCGGGCTTTGTGGTTTTGGAATTATTCCATACCGAAACGTTTTTTAAATCTGTCAACACGACCGCCGGTATCAACGAGTTTCTGACGACCAGTGTAGAAAGGATGGCATTTGGAGCAAACCTCTACGTGGATGTCTTCTTTGGTGGAACCGGTTTCCCAAGTTGCGCCGCAAGCGCAGGTAATGGTGGTGGGTTTGTAATCAGGATGAAGACCTTCTTTCATCTATGTCACCTCTTTCTCTACAGAGCTTATATTACAAGTCCTTTTTTTACATCAGTATTGATATCATATCACAATCCGGGGAAGATTGCAACAATTTTTTTCGGAAAATTTCTTCCAAACAGAAATTTTTTTATCAAAAGCCAAGCATTGCGGTAACTTCGGCTTTGATTGCTTCGCCTTCGGCTTTTGCGGCTTCAAAATCTGCGGCTTTTACGGAATAATAGATTTTGAGTTTGGGTTCGGTGCCGGAAGGACGGACGATGAAGCTGGAACCGCCTTCAAGGGTATATTCGATCATGTTTGCGTCCGGTTTATAGTCTTTTGCGCTGACAACTGCTTTTCCGCAAACAGCTTTGGGAGCTTCTTCGCGAAGATCGCTCATGATTTTTGCAATGCGTTTTGCGCCATCGGCACCTTCACAATAGAAGTTATCCTGAAAATCATGGTAATAACCGTATTTTGCCTGGATCTCTGCAAGAGCTTCGCCAAGAGTTTTGCCGCGCATTTTCCAGAAGTTTGCGGCTTCGCAGATGAGGAGGGAAGCATCAACGGCATCTTTATCGCGGACATAGGTTCCGGAAAGGTAGCCGCAGCTTTCTTCAAAACCGAAGATAAATCTTTCGGGCTGTTCGATTGCTTCGAGATCGGCGATAACTTTTCCGATAAAACGGAAGCCGGTGAATACGCTCTTCATTTCGATTCCGTGGCCTGCAGCAACAGCATCGGCAAGTTTGGTGGAAACAAGGGAACGGACCGCAACGGGGTTTTCCGGCATGGTGCCGTTTTCTTCTCTTGCGGAAGCAATAAAATCAAGAAGGAGTGCGCCCACTTCGTTTCCGGTGAAAAGGCGGAAACCGTCTTTCTCGCGGGAAGCAATACCAACGCGGTCTGCGTCCGGGTCGGTTGCAAGAACAAGGTCCGCACCGGTTTCTTCCGCTTTTTTAAGAGCAAGGGCAAGCGCTTCGCGAAGTTCCGGGTTCGGGAAAGGGCAGGTGGGGAATGCACCGTCGGGTTTTTCCTGTTCGTGAACCATTTCGATATTGCCGAAACCTGCAAGGGAAAGGGTGGTTACAACCGGAATCGCACCGGTTCCGTTAAGAGGAGTATAGACAATGGTAAGTTCGTTTTTAGCGTGGTTTTCTTTGTCAACGCCTTCCTGAAGAACTCTTGCATAGTATCTTCTCCAGAAAGAATCCGGGATAAGAATGATTTTCTTTTCGGAAACTGCGGTTTCAAAATCGGAAGTTACTGCGCCGCGAAGAACGTCGGTTTTGTCGATCACGGCAAGGATTTCCTTTGCAACGTCGGGAGAAATCTGGCAGCCGTCGGAACCATATACTTTGTATCCGTTGTATTTTGCGGGGTTGTGGCTTGCGGTGATAACAATACCTGCGTCGCAGTATCTTTCGCGTACAGCATAGGAGAGCATCGGGGTGGGAGCAGGAGCATCATAGAGCCAGACTTTGATTCCGTTCGCAACAAGAACGCAGGCGGCTTCTTTTGCGAATTTTTCGGAATTGTGGCGGGTGTCGTAAGCAATGGCTACGGAAGCACCTTCTTTATGCGCATTAAGATATGCGGCAAGTCCCTGGGTTGCCTGACGGACGGTATAGATGTTCATTCGGTTGGTTCCTGCGCCGAGCACACCGCGGAGTCCGGCGGTGCCGAATTCAAGGCTGCGGTAAAAACGGTCGAAAATTTCTTCTTCGTTGCCGTCAACTTTCATAAGGTCGGAAGAAAGTTCTTCGTCGCGGACAAATTCTTTCCATTCAAGATATTTTTCGTTTTCAGTCATTATGTATGCCCTCCAGATATAATCAGCGAATGAAATTGGTTACGTCACGTTTTTCGGGTTCCGGAGCTTTAACCCCGTTTTTCTTGCCTGCATCGATACATTTGAGGAAATATGCCATGTTTTTTCCAAGTATCCTCATGCACTGGACCCCTTCCTTGTCTTCCGGAATTTCGGAAGGAACGGCGGCATGGACCATGTTCCAGTAGTGGGAAGAAATTATCGGCATTTCGGCGATGGCGGGATATTTGATAAGCTGGTCGTAAGCCGCGGTGGTGCCGCCCCTTCTTGCAACAGTGATAACTGCCGCCGGTTTATGACGGAAGGTATCGCCGGAAGAAGAATAGAACAGCCTGTCAAGGAAAGAGGTTATTGCGCCGGAAGCGCCGGCATAGTGCACCGGAGTTCCGAAAATAAAACCGTCGGCATTTTTTGCCCTTTGGGCAAATTCATTTACAATATCGTTTTTTACGCATTTTCCGTTGCGGCTGCAATATCCGCAGGCAAGACAGCCGGAAATCGCTTCGGTTCCAAGCCAGACTATCGAAGTTTCGATTCCTTCGTTATTAAGAGCGGTTTCAACTTCGCGCAGAGCGGCATAGGTTGAACCGTTTTTATGGGGACTTCCGTTAACAAGCAGTACTTTCATAAAAGCATAGGCACTCCTTTTTTAAAACATAATCATACACATTAATTATAGACCCAAAACATGGCAAAAGCAACTTAAAAATAACGCCCTTTTGTTACAAAAAAAGGCCGTTTTTTTGATAATTTTAATAAATTTAAAGTGAAAAATTAAAAAAATTCTTAAAAATATTTAAGTTTTTCTTAAAAAGTAGTAGAATAAAGTATTATGAAGAAAAAGTGATGAAAAACTTCTTTTAAAGGGAGATTTTATGGCAAAGCGAAAAAAATGGATAAAACCGCGCCACAGAATAATCCAGGCGATTGCAAAGTTGGTTCTTTGGCCGGTTTGCAAACTTAAATACGGTATTACAATAGAAAAATTCAAAGAGCAGGAAAACCGCCCGTACCTTATTCTTTATAATCATCAGACTGCTTTCGATCAGTTTTTCATGGGAATATCCTTTAAAGGGCCGATATATTATGTTGCTACGGAAGATATTTTTTCAATGGGATTTATATCTTCTCTCCTGCGTTTTGCGGTCGAACCTATTCCGATCAAAAAACAGACCACCGATGTCGGTGCGGTTATGAACTGTTTCCGCGTTGCAAAGGAAGGCGGAACGATTTGCATGGCACCGGAAGGCAACAGAACTTACAGCGGAAGAACGGAATATATAAATCCGGCTGTTGCACCCCTTGCAAGAAAACTTAAAGTTCCGATCGCTCTTTATAAAATCGAAGGCGGTTACGGAGTTCAGCCCCGTTGGAGCGACAAAACCAGAAAAGGTAAAATGTGTTCCTATGTTTCGGAAGTTATTATGCCGGAAGAGATTTCCCAAATGACTGATGAAGAACTTGCAGAAAGAATCAACAAAGGGCTTTTTGTTGATGAAGCAAAGGCGGATGCTGTTTTTGAATCCGAAGTAAGGGCGGAATTTATGGAAAGAGCGGTTTACGTCTGTCCTTTCTGCGGACTTTCGGAATTTGAAAGCCACGGGAACGAAGCTTTTTGCAAAACCTGCGGAAGAACTGTTACATACGGTGAAGATAAAAGAATCAGCGGAAAAGATTTTGAATTTCCTTTTGAATTTTTCGGAGAATGGTACGATTATCAGAAGGATTTTGTAAACAGCCTTAATGTTCTGGATTGTGTTGAAAAACCTCTTTTCCGTGATGAAGTAAAAATCAAAGAGGTTATTATCCGGAAGAATAAAATTCCTCTTCGTGATGAAGCAAAATTTTCTCTTTACGGTGACAGAATTGTTGCAGACGAAGGAACAGAAAAGGAATGGACAATTCCTTTTTTGGAAATTCTGGCTGTTTCCGTTCTTGGAAGAAACAAGCTTAACATCTATCACGGAACGAAAGTTTATCAGGTTTCCGGAAGCAAAAGGTTCAACGCACTTAAATACGTAAACATCTGGTACAGATGGAAAAATATCAGCGAGGGAAATGAAAATGGAAAATTTTTGGGATTATAGTGTTTGGGGAACTCTTAACGTTGTTGCGGTTCTTCTTGCAAGCCTTCTTGTCGGCAACATTCTTAAAAAATCTGTCGGCTTTCTTAAAGATTCGCTTGTTCCGATTTCGGTAATCGGCGGAGGAATCCTTATTCTTGTTGCCTGGGTATATAAGCTTATAACCGGCGACATTATGTTCGATACGGCGTTTTTCGGTTCTTCGGGAACTAAGACCCTTGAAATGTTCACCTATCACTGCCTTGCCCTTGGTTTTATTGCTTCGACCCTTAAAACCGGCGACGGAAAGATTACAAAGGAAAGAGCAATCGAAGTTTTCAACACCGGCGTTACCACTGTTTCTACCTATCTCCTCCAGGGCGTTTGCGGAATGATAATCACCATTGTTGCCGCAAGATTTTTTATTCCGGATTTCTTTGAAGCGGCGGGAGTTCTTCTTCCTTTCGGATATGGACAGGGAACCGGCCAGGCCATGAACTACGGCGGAATTTATGAAAACGATTTCGGCTTCGACGGCGGAAAAAGCTTTGGACTCACAATTGCTGCTCTTGGATTTTTAAGCGCAAGCATCGGCGGCGTTGTTCATCTTAACCTTCTTAAAAGAAAAGGCGTTATTGCCAAAAAAGCAAGCGACAGACACAACCACGAAAAAATCGAGGGCGAAAACGAAATTCCGATGCAGGAAAGCATTGATAAAATGACCGTTCAGATTGCGCTTATTATTGTGACATATATGATTACATATTTCCTTATGAACGGAATTTCGAAGCTTATTCCCGGAATGACTTCGCTCATCTTCGGTTTCAACTTCCTTCTCGGCGTTCTTTCCGCAACGCTTATTAAGGAAACAATGAAATTCCTCAAAAAGAAAAACGCTATTCAGAGGGAATATACGAACAACTTCCTTCTTACCCGCGCAAGCAACTTTTTCTTTGATATAATGGTCGTTTCCGGAATTGCGGCGATCCGCCTTTCCGTTCTTGAACAATATTGGGGAATCATGCTCATCCTCGGAATTGTCGGTCTTTTCGTCACTTATTTTTATAACCGTTATGTTGCGAAAACCCTTTTCCCGAAATATGCCGAAGAACAGTTCCTTATGATGTACGGTATGCTTACCGGAACAGCCAGCACCGGAACTATCCTTCTCCGCGAAATGGACGGCGATTTTGAAACTCCGGCTGCGGACAACATGGTTTACCAGAACTTCCCGGCAATTGTTTTTGGCTTCCCGATGATGCTTCTTGCAATGCTGGCGCCGAAAAAACCGCTTCTTACCCTTGGAATTCTTATTGTTTTCTTCATAGCGATGAATATTCTTCTTTTCAGAGATCGGATTTTTAAATTCAAAAAGAAAACGAAAGTTTAAACAAAAACCCCCGTGCTCAAATTTTGAGCACGGGGCTTTTTGCATTTATTCGGAGAGGGATTTGATATATTCCCATTCTATGGTAAGGCAATCAAGCGCAAGTTTAAGTTCGCTTCCTTCTTCCGCAAGTTTATAAATGGATTTTTCGTTATAGGGGCTTTCGCTTTTTTCAAAAACAAATTTGAAATCAACGGAACCGTCCGGGTTGATTTTATAATAAGCCGGGTTTCCCCGATAGAGGATTTCGGTTCCGAAGCGGTCCGGATGGGACATATATATTCCGCAGTCGGTATCCATATTTCCTATTGTGCGGAAGCTGGTTTCATCGTAATCGGAAATTTTTTCAATAAAATTTTTCGGATTTGACCAAAAGACGGGAGCATGGACGGAGGGAACAACTATTGAACCTCGGTTGGCATCTTTATAAACGGAATAAGCGGTGCCTTCGACAAAAATTTCTCCATCACTGAACAGGCTGTGGTCTTTAAGTTCGATGTTTTCTTCGGATTCAAGGGAAATTCCGCCGTCCCAGATTCCGATTATGTAAGATGTGGTGGAAGTATCGTCAAGATTGAAATCATCAAGATGATTTGCGACATAGCTTATGCCGCTGTTCATTCTTTTAAGCGGACTGTTGTTATAAAAATAAATTCCGGCAACAAGCGCGATGGCGGCAAAAATCAGAGCAAGGCGCTTTGCGGTAAAAAACACTTTCTTCTTCGGAAGATTCTCCAAAAGTTCCTTTGCGTAATCTTCCGCGGAGCCTTCATGTACGGAAGAAAGGGGCGCGCCTTCTGCTTCAAGGTCGGAATAAAGTTCCGAAAGGTCATCGAGAACTTCATTCAGTTTTTCGCCCTTTGCAGCGTGCTTTTTAAGATATTTTGTTACCTCGTTAAAATCGGCAAGATATTCGCCGGAAAGTTTTTCATTCATTTTCGCTGCCTCCTTTCATAATTTTGCAGACGGAAACGTAAAATTCGTTCCAGTTTTTGCTGAAGTCACCGAGTTCCGAAAGACCTTTTTCGGTTGTGAAATAATATTTTCTTGCGGGGCCGTTTGGAACAGGCATTTTTTCGTATGTAATGAGTTCTTCGTTTTCCATTCGCAAAAGAAGAGGAAGAATTGTTCCGCGGCTTATTTCATTAAAGCCGAATTCGGAAAATTTTTCGCAGATCTCCTGGGAATAGAGCTTTTCTTCCGAAAGGAGCTTAAGGACACAGCCTTCGAGGATTCCTTTCATCATCTGGGTTTTTCCGGACAAAAATTTCGCCTCCCTTTTGGTTGATTGTATTACATTCAACTGAGTTTATTGTAATACAATCAACTGGAACTGTCAATACGTTTTTTAAAAATATTACGGAAAAGAATAAAAACCCTCGTGCTCAAATTTTGAGCACGGGAGTTTCGGAACGGTCAAGACCGTTCCCTACAGAAGATAAACATGTTTTTATTTGCAGCCGCTGCAGCCGGAACAGTTTTTGCAATAGGCAACAAGAATAACGCCGTTTCCGGAAGTATCGGTTATTTCGTGCTGAAGGGCGTTAAGTTTATCAAGCTGGGCACGGTCGAGGTCTGCGGGTTTTCCGGGCTTAAACAAAAAAATCATCTCCTTATATAATGTATATATAGTATTATATGATTGTTATTTTATATTCTGAATTTTTTGAGCGAAACGGGAGTCACAATCCCTCCGTCTTTTGCCTGCAGCAAAATCCACCTCCCTTTACACAAGGGAGGCTTAACGCGACGACAAAAACGCACCAACAAACAAAAATTCAGAACAAATGTTCGATTTTTTGTTCCAAAGCTATTGATTTTAAAATGTTTATATATTATACTATAAAGCAGAAATGAAGCCGATTGGATATTATGAAAAATGGAGGAATGAGATTTTATGGCAGACAGAAAAGAAGCACTTGAAACCGCAATCAAACAGCTTGAAAAACAATACGGAAAAGGAACCGTTATGAAACTCGGCCAGGCGCCGGCTCTTAACGTGGAAGCAATTTCCACCGGTTCCATCTCTCTTGACAGCGCCCTTGGAATCGGCGGTGTTCCGAGAGGAAGAATTGTTGAGATTTACGGACCGGAAAGTTCCGGTAAAACAACCGTAGCCCTCCATATCATAGCATCCGCGCAGAAAGCAGGCGGCGAAGCCGCATTTATCGACGTTGAGCACGCTCTCGACCCGGTTTATGCAAAAGCCCTTGGGGTTGATATCGATTCCCTTCTTGTTTCCCAGCCGGATACCGGCGAACAGGCTCTTGAAATTACCGAAGCGCTTGTTCGTTCCGGCGCAATCGACGTAATCGTTGTGGACTCCGTTGCGGCAATGGTTCCGAAGGCGGAAATCGAAGGTCTTATGGGCGATACCCACGTTGGCCTTCAGGCAAGACTTATGTCCCAGGCGCTCCGCAAACTTACCGGCGTTATCAGCAAAACCAACTGCGTTGCTGTTTTCATCAACCAGCTCCGTGAAAAGGTCGGCGTTATGTACGGAAATCCGGAAGTTACTCCCGGCGGCCGTGCACTTAAATTCTATTCTTCCGTTCGTCTTGACGTCCGCAAACAGGAACAGATAAAACAGGGCGGCGACGTTATCGGAAACCACACCAAAGTTAAAGTTGTTAAAAACAAAGTTGCTCCGCCTTTCCGCGAAGCGGAATTTGATATTATGTACGGCCAGGGAATCAGCAAGGAAAGCGAACTGCTTGATATTGCAGTAAAACTTGATATCGTCGATAAATCCGGCGCATGGTTCTCCTATAACGGCGAAAGACTTGGTCAGGGACGCGACAATGTTAAGGAACTCCTCAGAGCAAACACCGCTCTTTGTGAAGATATCGAAGCAAAAGTTCGTGCAAACATGGATAAACTTTCCGATCTTTCCAAGCCTGCAAAAAAATCCAAAATCCTGAGCGTTGCCCCCACCGGCATTGATATTGAAGCAGATGTGGACGACGAAGAATAAACCGAAAACAAAGCTTACAACCGAACAGACCAAAGAAAAAGCCCTGAACTTGTTAGAGTACAGGGCTCATTCGCGTTTGGAGCTTTTTGATAAACTCAAAGTTTTTGCAAACACCGATACGGTGAACGAAGTTCTTGATATGCTCGAAGACGGCGGACTTATTGATGACGAAGCCTATGCTTTTCAATACGCCCATGACCTTATGGAAATGAAACTTTTGGGACCTTCTAGGCTTAAAATGGAACTTAAAAGAAAAGGAATTGAAGAAGAAATTGCCGAGCAGGCAATTTTTGCCGCGGAGGAGGAAATCGGCTCTCCGGAGGAAAGACTTGAGCGGATTATTGAAATCCGATACAAAAATCAGCTTACGGACGAAAAAAATTCAAAAAAAGTTATAAATTCGCTCTTCCGTCTTGGCTACGGATATGATATGATAAAAGACGCGATATATAAAGTAAAGGAAGAAATTGCAGATGAACTGTATGGAAACGAATGAAACCGTAAAAATCGGAATGATTGCCCTCGGTTGCAACAAAAACCAGGTTGATGCGGAGCTTATGCTTGGCGCACTTGAAAAAGAGGGTTTTGAAATTGTCGAAAATGCCGCCGAATGCGACGTTGTAATTGTCAATACCTGCGGTTTTATTGAAAGCGCAAAACGCGAATCCATTGAAAATATTCTCCAGTGCTGCCAGCTTAAAGAACAGGGATATATAAAACTTGTTGTTGTAACCGGATGCCTTGCGGAACGTTACCGCGAGGAAATGGCAGAACTTATTCCCGAAGCAGACGTAATCCTCGGAATCGGCGCAAACGACGAAATTGCCGCTTCCATCCGCCAGGCTCTTGAAGGACAGAAGGTCCGTAAATTCTATGCTCCGGAAAATCTTGAGATGGAAGGCAAGAGGATTCTTGTTAACTATCCCTATTATGCATATATCAGAATTGCCGACGGCTGTGACAACCGCTGTTCCTATTGCGCAATTCCAGCTATCCGCGGACGTTACCGCAGCAGACCCATGGAAAGCATTGTTGAGGAATGCAAAGCTTTTGCCGCAAAAGGCGTTGAGGAATTCATCATAATTGCGCAGGATACCACCAGATACGGCGAAGACATTTACGGAAAAAGAATGCTTCCGGAACTTCTCCGCCAGATCTGCAAAATCGACGGCATAAGATGGATAAGAATCCTTTATGCATATCCGGAAAGAGTTACCGAAGAGCTTCTTGACGTAATGGCTTCCGAAGAAAAAATTGTAAAATACCTTGATATTCCGCTTCAGCATTGCAGCAAAAAGGTTCTTAAAGCAATGCACAGAAAACAGAGCACCCCGGCTGAACTTATTGATATGGTAAAACATCTTCGTGAAAAAGTTCCGGGAATAACCCTTCGAACCACCCTTCTCACCGGATTCCCCGGCGAGAGCGACAATGATTTTGAAGCACTCTGCAAATTTGTAAAGCAGGCGAAATTCGACCGTCTTGGCTGTTTTGCATATTCCAGAGAAGAAGGCACAAAATCTTACGATATGCCGAACCAGCTCGACGAAGAGACCAAACAGCGCAGAGCGGAAGTTATAATGGAAATACAGACCGCTGTTTCCGCTGCGCTTCTTAAGAAAAAAGTCGGTTCTGTAATGGAAGTTGTTGTAGAGGGCTATGACAACAAAAACAAGGTTTTCCGGGGAAGAAGTTCCCAGGATGCGCCGGAAATCGACGGAATCGTTTATTTTGCAAGCCCGGAAAAACATTGCATTGGTGACTTTGTAAAAGTAAAAATCGTCAAATCCTCCGAATACGACCTTCTTGGGGAATTGGCTGAATAAATAGAAAGGGGGGCGCTTGGTGAATATTCCCAACATGCTTACTCTTTTAAGAGTTTTGATGATTCCGCTTTTTGTTGCATCTTTTCTTACGGGCGGAATCAGTGATTGGATAACGTTGGCGCTGTTTGCGCTTGCGGCAATAACAGATGCCCTTGACGGATATATTGCCAGAAAGCAGAATCTTGTTACCGATTTAGGAAAACTTATGGATCCACTTGCGGATAAACTTATGGTAATGGCGGCGTTTGTCTGCTTTACCTATGCGGGACTTCTTCATCCGGCAGTTACCATAATCATTATGTCGCGTGAATTCCTTGTTACCGGGATCAGAACGATTGCAACTTCAAAAGGCAAAGTTATTGCGGCAGATATCTGGGGAAAACTTAAAACCATTTTTCAGGATGTCGCCATTATTCTTATCCTTATTAAAAGTGCAACTGCTTCCGCGGACGCAAGCATTATTGGTGTTACAACCTATTTTTGCAACTGGATAATGACGGTGCTGACCGTTACATCGGCAATAAATTATTGTATTAAGAACAAAGATATTTTTAAAGAAAAAGAATAATTATAAAATAAAATTAATAAATTAGCCTTTGGAGCAAAAATGATTTTTTTGAGTTCCAAAGGCTTTTTTTGTTGATAAATGGTGGAAAAACCGGGCATTTTGTTGAAAACCGGGTGTTATTTATTGGTAGTTTCAACCAAATGTGGAATGTTATTCACAGAACACACGGCGGCGATGCAATTTTGAAAAAAAGTTTTAAAAAACCGTTGACATATCCGTTTCGGAATGATATACTAATCAAGCTGACCCGAGAGAGAGCGGTTAGCGAAAAGCGAAGGACCTTGAAAATTGAACAACAGAATTGAAGAAAAAGAATTAAACCCTTGTATTCATTTGAGTAAATTCCAAAAGTAAAAGCAAGTCAGTGAGACTTGATGCTTGGAAAAAACAGACTTTGATTTGTTTAAGCTCTT
>JAGBAZ010000018.1 GCA_018110905.1 Oscillospiraceae bacterium | reverse complement strand
CGGTGGAGATGTTATCCATTACGCTGTCAAAACCTTTTCTGGTTGCATCTACGTGGCTGAAAGAAAGAGTTCTTTCACCAACAACTACTTCCCATACGAGCATCTGGGTTGCGATAAGTTCTGCCACGTCCTGTCTATGGGATGCGTTGGTGGTGTTCCAACTGGTATTGCCGTTACCTCTCCAGCCATACTGAAGAAGTCTTCCGAGAACAGTTTTGATGCCATCCGGAGTAAGGGTCGGGTTCTTACCACCTGGATAGTTTGCCCAATAGGAAGAATCGGTTGCCTGAGAAAGGATATTACCGGTTCTTACTCCATAACCCGGTTCAATGCAATAGACTACCGGACCGCTGTGGGAATCCTTGCAATAGACCAGGTAGTTATCGGTTTCGATTGTTTCCCATCCGCCCATGAGGTAGAGTTCTGCAAGGCCCCAATCGCCTTTGTTTGTATCGGCGGATCTCGGAAGTGCGATAACCGCCATAGTCATCTGTGTTGCTGCGAAAGCCTGTACAGCGCCGGTGAAAATCATCATCAGCGCAAGAAGAAGTGCTACTGCTCTTTTTGTGTAAGTCATATTTTTGCCTCCATTTGTGCAATAAAAAAAGACCCACATAAACTTGTGAGTCTTTAATCTGCTTTTTCTTTGATATTTAGTTTTGTTTTGATATTGATTAGCTTCTCTCTTTCAGCCGGTAAACAGCCGGTAATTGAAGGGGAGAGGTATGGAGAGGGGAAACAAAAAATGAGCACCGACACAAATTCATCCTTCGTGCTCGTGCTCAAACAATCTGGTATCCCCTTGTGAGTAAATATTTTTTAAAGACCTCCTTTGCTTTTGGATTTTAAATTTGTTTTACAGTTGAAGCACCTTCTTTCGGATAGATATTTATATATAAAAAAATCGCCTCAACTTTTTAATTGGGGTGATTTTTGTTGTGAAAATACATATAAAATTTGTCGATAGATTGGTAAAATGGGAGAATTTGAGGGAAAGTTGTTACAAATACCATTACCTATTTGTTATATAGTAAAAGGAGGAATTAAAATGAGAGTTATTTTTACAAAACATAATCATAACGCGGTTTCTCTTCTTTTGAATGTTACGAGAGACGAATATAATAGTGAGCATATTAGAACTACAACTATTGATAATAAGACTAATATTTCTCTACCAATAATTGCTGCATATTTTCTGACACTTGCACAATTTACTGATTATAAAACCTTATTTAACATTTCTATTGTTTCTTATCTAGATTTAATCAAACCTACAATATATTTATTAATATATATAATGAGTTTAGCTTTAGCTTTTCTATCTTGTATAAAAATGATCCAAGTAATTTTTACAAAACCATACGCTGTTATTAATCCAGCTGACTTATACAATTCTAAATATATGTATAATGATTCATCCGTATTATCAATCGAACTTATTAGGCTTTACATTAAAGCAACAGCGGAAAATAAAAATCAAAACAACGCTAGAATTCGAGAATATAAGAAGGGATGGATATATGCTGTTATATCTATTTCTCTTTTTGTTTTGTATAATTTTACTAAATAATTGTTCGTGGAGGTATATATGTCAGATCCAGTAAAAGAAATTAAAAAAGCTTTAAAAGAAGGAAAACTCCCTCCTTTATATCCTGATAGTGCGAACCATTCTAATGATACTAACTCAACAAAAGGTATTGTAAAAACAGAATTCGGTCTCGATGTTAGATTTGATAGTACAGACGATAAAAGTAAATAATCTTTGTCTCTACTTATTATCGTTCTGATTCCCGCTTTCTTTTGCGGTAAAGTTCCAATGCCTTGATTATCGTTTCCTCAATTTTTTGGCTACTCGTCCCCGGTGCGAAATATTTGGAAATGCGTTCTTTCGGCATACGAAATTGTTCCTTTTGGTTCGGTTTTTCCTCTTGCAGAATTGACTGGATTACTGCTTCATTTAGCTTACCTTCCTGTGAAAACTGGCGCATCTTAATTGCCTGCACATGTGAGGGAGTACAATCTTCCCATTCCATAGTGTTCAGTAATA
Source organism: Oscillospiraceae bacterium (assembly GCA_018110905.1). Classification (GTDB taxonomy): domain Bacteria; phylum Bacillota; class Clostridia; order Oscillospirales; family Ruminococcaceae; genus UMGS1668. The sequence continues at coordinate 8,452 of JAGBAZ010000018.1, read as the reverse complement.
TTTCCTGCTCGTTTTTAGTAAGGTATGAAAGTTCCACAGCAGGACGCATGGCAATTTTGCCTTCGTCCACCATGTCAAGAAGCGGTTGTGAGAGATAAGTCAGACGTATAAAACGCTGTATTTGAGTTTTGCTATCCGGACTTTGAGAAGCTAATTCAAGATTTGAACGAGAATTTAACTTCGGCCCCAGTGGGTCCGAAGTTAAATCAACTCGCATCCCTTGCCGTTTCATCGCGTCAAGCTTCATTTTGTAAGCAAAGGCTTTCTCGGAAGGAAGAAGTTGTTCTCTTTGAAAGTTGCTGTCAACCATAAGAATAATTGCTTCATCATCGGTTACATCCTGGACAATACATTTAATGTTGTCTTTTCCCGCAAGTTCACTTGCTCTCTTACGCCTATGTCCGGCAATCATTTCGTATTTTCCGTTGTTCTTTGGTCTTACAATTACAGGGGAGAGGACACCGTATGACTTCACGCTTTCGACCAAATCCGACATAGATTCGTCCATTTTGACTTTGAAAGGGTGATTAGGGAAATCCGATATTTGTGATAAAGGAATTTCCATAATCGTTTCTCTCTTTGCTTCATCACGTTCCTCTTGGGTTGTGAAAAGGTCATCTACTGATGTCAGCAGACTTGCTGCGCTGTTTTTCACCAATTTCCATCACCTCCTTTACAAGTGTTCTGTAGCTTTCTGCGGCACGCCCAGTTGGTTCGTGCCGGAAAATACTTTTGTTTGATGTGCTTATCTCCGCTAGTCTTACTGTTGATGGAATTACAGCACTCAATACCGGAAGATGTTTGCCATAGTTTTCTTTTACAGACGATACAATGTCTTTTCTGAAATTGGTTTCGTTTGCCATCGTGAGAAAGATTCCTCCGACTTTTAACCTCGGGTTGATTTGCCGTTTAATACTTTGTACCGTTCCGATAAGTTCTGTCATATCCTCAGCAGCAAGATAATCTGACTGAACGGGTATAAGAACATAGTCCGAAGCGGACAAGGCATTGATAACCAGCATACCGAGAGAAGGTCTGCAATCCAGCAATACATAATCGTAATTTTTTTTTACGCTGTCAATGTATTGCCGCAGGACAGTTTCTCTGATCATTACGTTTACCAAACCCACTTCCACAGCGGACAGGGTTCTGTTTGCAGGGATAAAATCAAATCCCTCATAGTGGTGCATAATTTCCGGATGTTCATCCTTGCCGCCAACACCGGACACAACATCATTCATGACATTACTCAGTGTCAGCGGCAAATCATGGGGTTTCCGAAGACCCAGCATTTTTGTGAGATCTCCCTGTGGGTCAACATCCACAAGAAGAACTTTCTTGCCGTTCATAGCAAGACCGGCACCGAGGTTGTACACAGTAGTGCTTTTTCCGACGCCGCCCTTTTGATTAGCAACGGCAATTACTTTTGGTTTCATTGGGCTACTCCTTCCTTTTTTATGTACGTGAACTTTTATCTGAGTATTTGTTTAAAATACTTGATTAAACCGCCTTTTAAATTTATTATATATATGGATTTGTATATTTGGGTGGAGATGATATTTGTGATTCAAGAATATTTATTTAAAGATAAATCCATTTCTGATTCCTTAAAGGAGTATGGTGGAAATAAAGTTAAACTTAATATTATTGATATAGAAAACACACAGTGCTTTATTGCTTGCTTTCATGTTTCGGGAGAAAATGAGGAAAATGCAATGGTTTTATCTAAACTTGATGATGATATTAAAAAGTTCTCTCCGATTGTTCTATCAAATGAAAGTTCGGCATATTTTAATAGAAGGCTTTTTCCACTAATAAACGAATTTGAACGTAAATTGCGAAAACTTCTTTACTTAAAGAGTGCTATGTATGAAGGAAATTTACCTACGGATAACATAAGAAATTTAGAATCTTATGATTTTGGCAAAATATTCGATATATTGTTTATTGATCCTTCATTTAATAAAGCAACAAAGGACGTTCTTAACAACAAAAATTGGAAATTCACAAAGGCTGAAATAATGGATTCTATTAACAAATTAGCTGAAAATAGACCATGGGATTATTTGGTTGGACAAGGCGTTCCTTCTTTTAAAAATAATTATTCTGATGTGAAACAATATAGAAATGACGTTATGCACGCTCATAATATTAATTATGTAACATATAAAAAAGCCAATAAACTTTTCAATGAAATAAACAAAGACATTGATTGTGAAATCGAAAAAATCATCTCCTTTGTTGAATATGATTTTAATAGAGAAGAAAACAAGGATTTTAATAAGAAATTAAAATCCGTTATAGATATTTCAGGAGCTACTTCTCTTATACAGATTTTAAGTGAAAGGACAAAAGAAATTCCGCAAGTTGATGCCACATTGTTAGAGTTGTATAATAGCCTTCAAAATAATTATTTTGAAAATATACCCAAAATATTATCACAAAATAATATTGATGGAATAGAAAAAGGACTATCAGTACTGGGCAGGATAAATGAACAAGATTAATTCAAAAAATAAAAAGCCGTCGGCATTATTGTGCAGGCGGTTTTTGTTTTCCACATAAAATACTGTTTGTTTTTGCTTGTGTGATTTTGATGATTAATTCATCCACACAATCAGTATATCTTTTTTGTTTTAAAAGATTATTCCGCAGCATTATTAAACTACAGACAATAATCTTGATTTCATCATTATTAAGATACAAATAATATTTTTTCTCTTTCATTGTTTTCACTCCCCTTAAGTAGAGTATAAACAATTTGAGATTATCAGCAAATCTGCAAAAAAATAAGCGTACCATTTTTATAATGGTACGCTTATTTGTTATATTAGGTTAAAAACTTAAAATAACAGTAATTTTAGGGTTATCCCATTGGTTTTTCCTTAAGTACTTGCCTTTTTCTTTACGGTACTGCAATGCAGATTCGTATGAAACAGGAATATCAATACTCAAATCAAACCTACCTACATCTGATAGCTGTCCATACAGCTGAGATTCTGTAGGCTTATTTATTACGGATAGCTGCCTGTGCTGCTGCAAGTCTTGCGATCGGAACACGGAAAGGAGAGCAGGAAACATAGGTAAGACCAACTCTGTGGCAGAAATCGATGGTTGCGGGGTCGCCGCCGTGTTCGCCGCAGATTCCGAGATGGATGTTGGGGCGGGTGGAACGGCCGAGTTTGCAAGCCATATCTACAAGTTTGCCAACGCCTTCCTGGTCAAGTTTTGCGAAAGGATCGGATTCATAGATCTTTTTGTCATAATAAGAACCGAGGAATGCGCCTGCATCGTCACGGCTGAAGCCGAAGGTCATCTGGGTAAGGTCGTTGGTACCGAAGGAGAAGAATTCTGCCTCTTTTGCGATTTCGTCAGCAAGAAGAGCAGCTCTCGGGATTTCGATCATGGTACCTACTTCATATTTAAGTTCAACGCCGTTTTCTGCGATAACTTTTTCAGCGGTTTCAACAACAATGTTTTTAACGTATTTGAGCTCTTTGAGTTCGCCGATAAGCGGGATCATGATTTCAGGAACAATGTTCCATTCAGGATGAGCTTTGTTTACGTTGATAGCTGCTTCGATAACAGCTCTGGTCTGCATTTCTGCAATTTCAGGATAGGAAACTGCAAGACGGCAGCCGCGGTGACCCATCATGGGGTTGAATTCATGGAGACCTGCGATGGTTGCTTTGAGTTCGTCAACGGTGATTCCCATTTCGGAAGCAAGAGCTACGATATCTTCTTCATCGGAAGGAAGGAATTCGTGAAGAGGCGGGTCAAGGAAACGAATGGTTACGGATTTTCCTTCAAGAGCCTCGTAAAGACCTTCAAAGTCGCCTCTCTGCATGGGAAGAAGTTTTGCAAGAGCGGCTCTGCGGTGTTCTTCATCGTGAGAAACGATCATTTCGCGCATTGCAGCGATACGGTCGGGATCGAAGAACATGTGCTCGGTACGGCAAAGGCCGATGCCTTCTGCACCAAATTTAACTGCCTGCTGTGCATCTCTGGGGGTATCTGCGTTGGTGCGGACACCAAGGGTTCTGATTTCGTCAGCCCAGCCCATAAGAGTGCCGAAGTAACCGGAGATGGAAGCTTCAACAGTGGGGATTGCTTCGCCGTAGATTTTACCGGTGGAACCGTCGAGGGAGATGTAATCGCCTTCGTGGAAGGTTTTTCCGCCGAGTTCGAAGTATTTTTCATCTTCATGCATAACGATATCGCCGCAGCCTGCTACGCAGCAAGTGCCCATACCACGTGCAACAACTGCTGCGTGGGAAGTCATACCGCCGCGAACGGTGAGGATACCCTGGGAATGATGCATACCTTCGATGTCTTCGGGAGAAGTTTCAAGACGGCAGAGAACAACTTTTTCGCCGCGGTTTGCCCATTCAACAGCTTCGTCAGCAGTGAATACAACACGGCCGCAAGCTGCACCGGGAGATGCGGGAAGAGCGGAACCGACTGCTTTTGCTGCTTTAAGAGCTGCTGCATCGAACTGGGGATGAAGAAGTGCGTCGAGAGATTTGGGATCAACGGACATAACAGCTTCTTCTTTGGTGATAAGGCCTTCTTCAACAAGGTCGCATGCTACTTTGAGAGCAGCGGTTGCGGTACGTTTGCCGTTTCTGGTCTGGAGCATATAGAGTTTGCCGTTTTCAACGGTAAATTCCATATCCTGCATATCGTGATAATGGTTTTCGAGTTTCTTTGCAATGGCTGCAAATTCTTCGTAAATACCTTCGCGGATGTCGTTGAGCTGTTCAATGCTCTGAGGAGTACGGATACCTGCAACAACGTCTTCGCCCTGTGCGTTGATAAGGAATTCGCCGAAGAGTTTGTTTTCGCCGGTTGCGGGGTTACGGGTAAATGCAACGCCGGTACCGGAAAGGTTGCCGCTGTTGCCGAATACCATGGACTGTACGTTTACTGCGGTACCCCAGGTATAAGGAATATCGTTCATACGGCGGTAATAGTTTGCACGGGGGTTATCCCAGGAACGGAAAACCGCTTTAACGGCACGGATAAGCTGTTCGCGGGGTTCGGTGGGGAAGCTTTCGCCTTTCTGTTCAAGGTAGTATGCTTTGAAGCGTTCTACCATTTCTTTAAGGTCATTGGCGTCAAGGTCGGTGTCGTTTTTAACGCCTTTTGCTTCTTTCATTTCGTCGATGATAACTTCGAAGGTGGACTTCGGAACTTCTTCAACAACGTCTGCGTACATCTGGATGAAACGACGGTAGGAGTCATAAGCAAAACGCTCGTTGTTGGTGATTTTTGCAAAACCTTCAACAACTTCGTCGTTAAGACCGAGGTTGAGGATGGTGTCCATCATACCGGGCATGGAAGCTCTTGCGCCGGAACGTACGGAAACGAGAAGAGGGTTGTTTTTGTCGCCGAAAGTTTTTCCGGTGATTTTTTCGAGTTTTGCAAGGTATTCGTAAATTTCTGCCTGGATCTCTTCGTTGATCTGGCGGCCGTCCTCATAATACTGGGTGCAGGCTTCGGTGGTAACGGTGAAGCCCTGCGGAACCGGCATGCCGAGGTTGGTCATTTCAGCAAGGTTTGCACCTTTTCCGCCAAGGAGCTCGCGCATGGAGCCATTGCCTTCGGAGAAAAGGTAAACATATTTTTTACTCATAATATTGCGTCCTCCCAACTTTTTAGCAATAGTTATTTATTAGGCGTACGGACAGAACTAAAAAAGAAAGCCACTGTCCTTCATGGTACAGTATAACAAAACATCAAGATATTTTCTATATTATTTGGTAAAATTCTGCGATTTTGACGAATTTTAATAAAAAAATCATTTTTTTATGCTTTTACTTGCAAATTATAAATAAAACTGGCATAATGTATATGTGAATAATGATGAAAAATGGAGGTAGCCTTATGCAAAATGCTGCGGCGATAGTATATACTTCCAGTTCTGAATTTATGCATAATAACAGAGTCGGCGCTCTGCGCGAAGTTGTGTTCCGCCCAATAATCGAATGGGTGAATGAAGCGTTGGATTCCGCAGGGATTTCCGACAGATGCTATGTTATAAACGAAGGCGAAAGCGAAGTTTCAAAATATACTGGCGAAAGCCGAATCTTTATAAGAAAGCCGGAAAGCGGACACCCCGCCTTTTCCGCAAAGGAATGGATCGAAAGCAAACCGGAAACAGATTTTCTCTTGGTTTCTGCCGAAGCGGTTTTTACCGATCCGGAAGTTCTTAAATCTGCTTATGAACGTCACAAAAACCAGAATGAAAAACTTACGATAATCGCTTCCGGCGGAAGGGAAGCACTTATGAAGGAACTTTCCGCAAGTGCCTTTTGGGTGAAGCAGGATTTTCTTCTTGAACTTTTTGAAAAAAACGGAACCGAAGATAAGGAAGGCAGCCAGTTCCTCATCGGTGCGATGAAAATTCTTTCCGATGAAAAACTTGTTGCAGGAACCCATGTTGCCGGTAAAAAGGAAATCAATATGAGAGCAACCGATCCCGCATCGGTCCTTACTCTCAACGCCGCCGCAAGAACAATTATTTTCAAAAAACTTTGCGCCGAAGGGGTTGAATTTGTCTGCCTTGACGGAATCATAATTGAACCTTCCGTAAAAATCGGAGCGGGAACAAAAATTCTTCCCGGAACCATTATCAAAGGCAAAACCGAAATCGGCGAAAATTGTGTTATCGGACCCAACAGCTTTATCGAAGACAGTAAGATAGGCGACGGAGCGGAAGTTAATTCCACCCAGATTCGTTCTTCCGTTCTCGAAAAAGATGTTAAGATAGGACCCTGGAGCCAGGTTCGTCCCGGCTGTGTGATCCACGAAGGCTGCAAGATCGGCGATTATGTCGAAATCAAAAATTCCGAAGTGGGTGCAAGAACCGCCGTTGCCCATCTGACCTATATCGGCGATGCCGATGTCGGCGAAGCGGTGAACTTCGGCTGCGGATGCTGCATAGCAAACTATGACGGCCAGCACAAGCACCGCACAAAAATCGGGAACCATGCTTTCCTCGGCTGCAACACAAACCTTGTTGCTCCGGTGGAACTTGAAGATTTTGCATATACCGCCGCGGGAACAACTGTTACAAAAGACGTTCCGGAATATGCCCTTGCGGTCGGAAGAGCAAGACAGGAAAATATCGAAGGCTGGGTCAAAAAGCACGACGCCATAAAAATCAAATAAGTTTAATCAGCAAATGTAAAATAAAAAAACAGGAGAGATTAAAAAATGAACGTTCACGGCAAAGACATTAAAATTTTCAGCGGTAATGCTTATCCCAAAGCAGCTGAAGAAATTGCAAAAAGCCTCGGACTTCCGGTTGGAAAATGCACCGTAGGCCATTTCGCAGACGGTGAAGTAAGCGTTTCCCTCGAGGAATCCGTCCGCGGTTCCGATGTTTTCATCGTCCAGTCCACCTGCAACCCCGTTAACGACAACCTTATGGAACTCATCATTATGATCGATGCGTTCAAACGTGCATCCGCAGGAAGAATCACTGCTGTAATGCCTTATTACGGCTATGCACGTCAGGACAGAAAAGCAAAAGCCCGTGACCCGATCTCCGCAAAAGTTGTTGCAAATATGCTTACCGCAGCCGGCGCAGACAGAGTTCTTACCATGGATCTCCACGCTTCCCAGATCCAGGGCTTCTTCGATATCCCTGTTGATCATCTTATGGGCGCACCGATCCTTACTCCCTATTTCCAGCCCATCGTTCATCACCACGAAGATGAATATGTTGCGGTTTCTCCCGACCACGGCAGCGTAAACCGCGTTCGTAAATTTGCTGAAAAACTCGATATCCCGCTTGCAATTATCGACAAACGCCGCCCGAAAGCAAACGTTTCCGAAGTTATGAACATCATCGGTGACGTAAAAGGCAAAAAATGCATTATCCTTGACGATATGGTAGATACCGCAGGTACTCTTTGCAACGCAGCAAAAGCACTTATCGAAGTCGGCGGAGCAAAATCCGTAACCGCCTGCGCAACCCATGGCCCTCTTTCCGGACCCGCGATCCAGAGAATCAAAGACAGCGTTCTTGAAGAACTTGTTCTTCTCGATACCATTCCCGTAAGCGACGAAAAGAAAGAAGAATGCGGAAAAATCACAATTCTTCCCGTTGCTCCCGTTTTTGCAGAAGCAATCGAAAGAATCTATGGCGACCGCCCTGTTTCCCCGCTTTTCATCTGATTATGAACTACATAAAAATCCCGCTCGGCCGAGCGGGATTTTTTTATTGTGGCTTTAGCGTACAAAAACCACCGGCTATGCCGGTGGAATTAAAAAGCTTTAGCTTCAAGCATTGAGCGAAGCGAGCCAGTAAAAGCAAGTTATAGATATCCATAAAAGTTATAGATAGAACAAATTTGCCTGTTTACAGGCGGCCGGGCACAAATATGCAAAAGAAGAAAAATTTGATGCGTCTTAAGACGCGGCCGTACTATGCCCTTCAAGGGCT
>JAGBAZ010000017.1 GCA_018110905.1 Oscillospiraceae bacterium | reverse complement strand
TTTAATCTTGTTCAGAAGTTGATTGTTGTTCATTTGAATCTTCAACCAACGTTTCATTAACAATTCCACGATGGGGAAATAGAGCCTGCTGAATAAAATCTTTATATTCATCCAAAAACAATTGTTTTTTTGACATAAAAAACACCTTCTAAATCTTTTTAGTTTATGATAACAAAAATATTAACATTTGTCGATACATATTCAAATATAATTGTTTTTAATTTATTTATCTGTTTATTATAAAAAGGAGAGATTATAAATGCCATTTATCCTGCCAGAAACAATCCGCAAAGCACGAGAGCTTGATTTACTCACATATCTCCAAAATTTTGACGCCAATAATCTTGTTAAAATCAGCGGCGATACTTACTGTACCAAAGAACATGACAGTTTAAAGATTTCCAACGGAAAATGGAACTGGTTTTCAAGAGGAATCGGTGGTAGGTCTGCACTCGATTACCTCATAAAGGTCAAAGGTATGGAGTTTACAGAAGCCGTTGAACACATCATTATCTGTACCGGAGAAAGAACCATAATTCATGATAGCAAAATCATAAAACCAAAAGAAAAATTTCTTATTCTTCCAAAGGCAAACCGTAATAATATCAATGCCATTCGTTACCTTAAAGACCGTGGCATTGATGAAGATGTTATTAATTACTGCATTGAGACCGGAAAGATTTACGAAAGTTATCCTAACCACAATGTGGTGATCTTAGGTTTCGATAAATGCGGCACCCCAAGGTATGCCAATCTACGAGGAATAGGTACCGATTTCAAAGGTGAAGCAAGCGGAAGCGATAAAAGATTTTCTTTCGGTATCAACACAGAAAAAAGCGATACTGTTCATGTTTTTGAAAGTGCCATAGATTTACTCTCCTATGCCACCATGCTCAAAATGAACGGGCAAAAATGGGATGAGCATCACCTTCTTTCACTTGCCGGAGTTTACAGACCCGGTAAAGAATTGAAAGATTCCTCGTTTCCTTTGGCACTAAAACAATTTTTTTCCGAACATCAGGAAGTTCAGAAAATCCACCTTCGACTTGATAATGATTATGCCGGAAGAATTGCCACAGAAGCCTTGAAACATTTCCTTTCCGAAAAGTACGAAGTTAGTGTATATCCTCCAAAACGAGGAAAAGACTACAACGATTGGCTATGCCTGAAACTTGGAATTCCAGTCAAAGCCACAAAACCATACGAAAGATAAAGCAGCTTGTAATTAAAATTACCGGCTGCTTTTCTTTATAAAAAAATTAAACAAAAAGGAGAAAAACAAAATGAAAAAATACGAAGTAAAATTTAAAGACCTCTTTGAAAAAAAATATCTTGTCGAAGCTGAAAGCAAATTTGATGCAGTAAACAAAGGTATGGAAAAGTACCTTAATGAATCGGAGGTTCTTAACGAAAATGATTTTTGTGAGGCAAAAATTTTTGTTGATGAACTTATCCCAGATGTTGATGATTATATCTTCGATTCAAAGTACAAAACATTCGATTACTATTTTCGAAACGCACTAATGGATCTTTGTCTCGCACACAGTTGGCATGATTTTTGCAAAGAGGAAATCATAGAACTGATCCATGAACTCCCTTGGGATGAATTCAGTTGTGATGGTCATATGGATTTCGAACATGTATATGAAACCGAAGTTGACAGTACCGATGACATTATCAAATTGAAATTCGGAGATCTGTTCGGACAGAAAGGAATTAAAATTCACAGTAATATTATTGAGAAAGTTCCTGGATGTCAAAATCTTTCGGTACAATATGAATTGTGGCTTCTCGAAGATTTTTCTTTTGCTGCAGTTCAGCGCAGACATATAAAATCATCTGATAACGAAAATGGTGACTATATATTTGCTGATATAAGATTCATTTTCGATGAAGATTATTTTGATTTGATTGACGATATTTATTTTGTTGATTTCCTCGATGACATAGAAGAATTCATGAATTACAACATGGATTGATGAAATATTTATTCCGTCGCAAGCATCGTGTTTTGGGGACAAAACACAGCTTGACAGGTGAAATATCCCCTGTAACCCCTTGAAGAAAGAAGTGATTATTTGAATGAAATCTTAGCCTTTATAGTCGGAAGTATGTTAGGTGGCACAATTGGAGTATTTGTAATGTGCCTCCTACAAATAAACCGAATCGAAAGAAGTGATGACTATGACGAAACGAAATATTGAGATTAAGGTCAGGCTCAATAAAGAAGAAATTGACTTTCTGAATAAGAAATCCAAAAAATGTGGTGTTTCAAGAGAAGGTTACATCCGTATGCTTTTGCATGAACATGTTCCCAAAGAAACGCCACCTGCAGAATATTTTGACATGATGCGTGAACTCAAACGCATTGGAGAAAATCTCAACCAAATTGCCTTGGCTGTAAATAAAGGACGTAATAAAGTAATCGACGGAAGAAAATATGACCGGGCGGTAAAACTGGTAGAAAACACAATTTTAAAAATTGATAATGCTGTTCTGAACCCGGAGGATATATAATGGCTGTTACTTCAATGTGGCATATCAAAAGAAGCCTTTCAGAGGTCGTAGATTATGCATTAAATCCGGATAAAACGAAAAGGGAAAGTAGCGAAGATATCTTATCCGATGTAATAAACTATGCTGTAAATTCTGATAAAACTGAAGAAACAGACGATGAAAACACAGAGCTTATTGAAAGTTATGTAACCGGAATAAACTGTTTTTCAAAAACCGCTATTGAAGAAATGATGGTAGTCAAAAGACACTTCAACAAAACTGATGGTGTGCTCGCCTATCACGGATATCAGTCATTTGCTCCTGGTGAAGTTACACCGGATATTGCTCATAAAATTGGAGTAAAACTTGCCGAAAGATTATGGGGTGAAAGATACCAGGTGGTTGTTGCAACACACCTTGATAAAACTCACCATCTTCATTCCCACTTCGTTATCAACAATGTTTCTTTTGTTGACGGAAAGAAATATTACAGAAGCTCGAAAGATTACCGTGATATGTGGACCATTTCCGATGAACTTTGCAGAGAATATGGTTTATCCGTCCTTCATGTAAATCCTTGCAACGAAAAACATAAATCCTACGGTGAGTGGCGAGCGGAACAAGAAGGCAGACCCACATGGCGAGGACTTATCAAAGAAGATGTTGACCGCTGTATCAAGGAATCCATGACGGACAGACAGTTCTTTATGAATCTAAAGAAAGCCGGTTATGAAGTAAAAATCGGAAAGGATATTTCTGTAAGACCACCGGGAAAAGAAAGATTTGTTAGACTTGCAAGGAACTTCGGTGAAGGCTACACCATGGAAGGAATCATTAAAAGAATCCTTGCACAGCAACGGCCTACCCTACCTATGCCGGAATATAAACCAAAGCCAAGGGTTATGAAGCTCCGAGGTGAAATTAAACCGAGGAAGAAAGCATCCGGATTCCGTGCTTTGTATTTTCACTATTGCTATTTACTTGGCGTTTTCAAACGAAAGAAACCGCAAAGCAACAGAAAAATGCACTTTCTCCTGAAAGAGGATCTAATCAAAATGGACAAATTAACAGACGAAGCAAGGCTGCTGGGTCGGAATCGCATTGATACCGAACAGCAGCTTTCTTCATATAAAGAAAGTCTGGAGGCGAGATTGAACGAGCTTATCCCTCAAAGAAGAAAACTTTACCGTAAGCAAAACGAGGAAGGAGTGAAAGAAGAAATATCCGATATCAACAAAAAAATCACTGTAATCAGAAAGGAGATGAATCTATGTGATGATATTACAGTCCGTTCCGGGATAATGAGGGAAAAACTCAAAAAGATCCGTGAAGACCAAACCAAAGAAAACGAACAGAGAAAGGAGAAAAGCCGAAATGACAAACTCAGGTGATGCCGCCGAGCAAGTTGTAAGGTTAAGCCTTGAAGGAACGGAAGTCGCTTTACGCCTAACCGGTTCCGCCGCAAAGAATATTGCCGCCGCTCTCTACACTATCTACAAGGATCGTGACGCAAGAAAAATCAAAGGTCAGCAGAAACTTACCTCCATGCTCAAAAGCGGAAAGGAACTTAAGGTTTTTACCATAACGGATAAAAACCTCAAAACCTTTGCAAAGGAAGCCAATCGCTACGGCGTTGTTTACTGCGCCCTCAAAGGTAAGGAAAACGATTCTGACCACATGGTGGATATTCTTGCAAGAGCGGAAGATGCTTCCAAAATCAACCGCATAGTCGAAAGGTTCAATCTTTCCGCTATTGATTCTGCATCTATTCAGCAAGAAATAAACGCAGAAGAAGCTGAAAAAAACAAGCATAAAGACCCTGACGATTTTCTTGTTGATGCAATGCGCGGACGCGAATTCGCTCTTGAGGATTATGAAAAAGAAAACCCTACAATGGCGAAAACAGAAAAATCCCATCTGTTCGAGCCTACATCAGGGATACAGTACAACAACAAAGAGGGTACTTCTAACCGCAAAGAACGTTCATCAATTCGTGAGATGCTTCACGAAATAGTCCGCTCCAAAAAACAGCAAAAAGATGAATCTGAAAGGCCTATTACTTCCGGTGAACCAAAAAATAAACCTGAAACAAAACATGTTCAACACGAGCAGCCAAAATTCAAAAAGAAGAAAAAATATAAGGAGAGATAAGAAAATGAGTAGTCTTGATGATATCCTTGAAAACAAAGAAAACAGAACACAAAAAACAAATGATAATTGGAAAGCAAAAAAACAAAACACCAGAAATGAGGTATTCAAAATTGCAAACGATACTGCGGTACAGGCAGTATTTGATGAAAAAACTTTTGTAAAATACCTTGATACCCAAAGCAAATTTGATATGTATTCCGCGACCAACGCTTTACTTATCATGGCACAAAATCCAAATGCAACACAGCTTAAAGATTTTGAAAGCTGGAAAAAAGCAGGTTTACAGGTAAAGAAAGACGAAAAAGGTATAAAAATTCTGGAACCTTCCGGCGAGTATAAAGATAAAGAAGGCAATGTGAGGCAAGGATTCAATGTTAAATCCTTGTTCGATATATCTCAGACAGATTCAGACAAAGAAACAGATTTCAAAGCCCAACCGGATTCCAAAGAACTTCTTAAAGCTCTCATATACCGCAGACCGGTCCAGATTTCAATGACAAATCAACTTGAACACGGTCGCGGAGCTTATTATGATCACGAAAAACAACTTATCTTTGTTGTAAGAGGTCAGAGCGATCCGGAACTTTTCCGAAGTGTTTCTTATGAACTTGCACATGCCGAATTCGCCCAGGATGACAAGGATTATACCCGTAAAAAATATGACTTTCCATCTTATTGTGTTTCGTATATGCTTTGCAAAAAGAACGGTATTGACACAAGCAATTATAATTTTGGTAATATTCCGGAAAGCTATCGAGCAGTTGAACCCGCTCAAATCAGAGCAAAGCTTTCCGAAATCCGGGATGTCATGTCCAACATTACTGAACGCATGAACAGAATCCTTTCACCGGAAAAAGTTCCAAAACAAAAAGAACAGGAGCGATGAACTATGCCAGAAAAAATGCGATATGTTGAGCTTTCGGAAACTGATAATAACATTACCATCCATGCTTTAAATGAATTTAGAAATAAGCTCATTTCCGAAAAGAAATCTACAGATGATATAAACTATATTCTTAACAAATTCATTTGTGCTCCTGAAAAGAAACCGAGATGGTTCAGTCGTGAAGAACGATGATAAAAAAACTAAATTGCTATTGGTGCTTTTTGGAATAATCCCTGCTATATGGCTCGGACTTATAATAGCTCCATTCGTTCAAGGTGGACTTCCAGAAATAATCGTAGGTTTCCCAAAAGCAATGGAAAATCCATTCAGCATAAAGTTATGCGAGGACAGCCCAAAAACTGTCCTCGTTTTTTTATGCACTTATTCACTATGTATCGGCATGGTATTTTCATCTCAAAAGAACTATCGTCACGGAGCTGAATACGGTTCTGCAAAATGGGGCAGCGCAGAAAAAATCAATAAAAAATACGCAGATAAAAACCCTTTTGCAAACCGCATTCTTACCCTTCATATAAGAATAGGTCTTGACGGAAAGAAACACCGACGGAATCTTAACATTGTGGTTATAGGTGGAAGTGGTTCCGGTAAAACCTTTTTTTATGCTAAACCTAATCTTTTGCAGGCAAACACATCATTCTTTGTTCTTGACTGTAAAGGTGAGCTTCTGCGTGATACAGGAACATTGCTCGAAGCTATGAGTTACGAAATAAAAATCCTTGATTTAATTCACATGGAAAAAAGCCATTGTTTTAATCCATTCAGATATGTTAAAAACGATAATGATGTTCAAAAGATGGTAACAAGTCTTTTTAAAGCAACTACTCCAAAAGGAAGTCAAAGCAGTGAACCTTTCTGGGATATTGCCGCTATGATGCTTCTCTCCGCTCTTATTTATCTGCTTTTTTATGAAGCACCGGAGGAAGAACAGAACTTCGGAATGGTTATGGAGCTATTGCAGTCAGCTGAAATTCACGAAGATGATGACGGTTTTGAATCTCCTCTTGATATTCTGTTCCGTAGAATTGAAATTGAAAAACCTGAGCATCTAGCTGTTAAATATTACAACATGTACAAGAAAAGTGCAGGCAAAACCGCAAAGTCAATTCTAATAACTCTTGCTTCACGGCTTGAGAAATTCAACATTCCTTCTGTTGCTTCTCTTACCGCAACAGATGAATTTGACCTTGAAACAATCGGTGAAAAGAAAACTGCTATCTTTGCTATAATCCCAGACCATGATACAAGTTTCAACTTTCTTGTAAGCTTATTATACAATTCCACTTTTGATACGCTCATTACTCTTGCAGACCACAAATACAAAGGTGAACTTCCACTCCCCGTTCATTTTCTTATGGATGAATTTGCAAACGTTTCTTTACCCGAAGGTTTTGAAAAACTTCTTGCAACCATCCGTTCAAGAAACATTTCTGTTTCTATCATTATCCAGAATATATCACAACTTAAATCTTTGTATAAAGATGATTGGGAATCCATTCTTGGTAACTGTGATGAATTTCTCTATCTTGGTGGAAATGAAACAAGCACCCATAAACTTATATCTGAATCTTATCTAGGCAAGGAAACAATTGACACTAACACCTTTGGTAAATCCACCGGACACGGCGGTAATTACAGCACCAACTATCAAAAATCCGGACGAGAACTTCTCGATGCTTCCGAAGTTCGTATGTTGAATAACAACAAATGCTTACTTTTTATAAGAGGCGAACCTCCAATTATGGATGATAAATTTGATATTTTCAAACACCCAAATATTTCTTACACCCCACATGGTGGAGGAAAAGCCTTTGAGCACGGAAAAACAGATTTATCTATTGGTTCGGTTCAAATGATAGATATAGATCCGATTTGGATTCCATACAGAGAATTTGATGGAACTTTCGACCTCGTTCCGGATGAAGAAGCTTATTATTTTAATGAAAAAGGAGAATCAGAAAATGAAGAAAAACAGTACAGCTAAACATTTCAAAATCTTTTGTGCTCTCGTTTTAGCTTTGAGCATGATGCTGAGCACGGCGAGCATCGTTTATGCAACCGGCGGCGATCCGCTAACCGTAATCAACAATCTTTCAACCTTTATCTTCGGACTTATCCGTGCCGTGGGTATTATCCTCCTCGGTTGGGGTATTGTTCAGGTCGGCCTTTCACTCCAAAGCCATGACCCTTCCCAAAGATCCAACGGATTTCTCACTCTTGCCGGCGGTATTGTAATCACATTTGCAAAAGAGATCCTTGACCTTATCGTTGGTTAAATCCTCTTACCTTTAAATTAGGAAGGAGGATATTTTATGTCAGATAACTGGGTAGTTCAAAATCTGCAAAATGCTCTGGATACTTGGAATGAGAAGCTTGCCGAGATTTGGACGCTCATCACAATGTCACCGGAAAACTTCAAAGGCGGAACAATATGGAGCGTAGTCCTAAATATCCACGGAGCAATACAGGCCATAGGACTTGCGCTCCTTGTTCTGTTCTTTGTGGTCGGTGTTATGAAAACCTGCGGTTCGTTTGCGGAAGTAAAACGCCCCGAAACCGCACTCAAAATCTTTATCCGTTTTGCACTTGCAAAAGGCGTTGTAACATATGGTCTGGATTTGATGCTTGCTTTATTCAGCATTGTTCAGGGTGTTGTTTCAACCATTATGAACTCTGCGGGACTCGGAGCAATACAGCAGACGGTTTTGCCGGGAGAGATTATAACAGCAATTGAAGAATGTACTTTCTTTGAGAGTATTCCCCTCTGGGCGGTAACGCTTATAGGAAGTCTTTTCATAACCGTGCTCTCTTTTGTTATGATACTGACCGTTTATGGAAGATTCTTCAAGCTATATCTTTACACAGCAATTGCACCGGTCCCACTTTCAACCTTTGCGGGCGAACCAACTCAAAGCGTTGGCATAGCTTTTATCAAGTCCTATGCCGCTGTCTGCCTTGAAGGTGCAATTATCGTACTCGGCTGCATAATCTTCTCCCTCTTTGCGGCAACTCCTCCGGTGGTTCAATCCGGTGCTTCTGCGGTAACAATGGTATGGAGCTATGTGGGAGAACTTGTTTTCAATATGTTGGTTCTTGTCGGTGCAATAAAGATGGCGGACAGAGTTGTCAGAGAAATGATGGGACTATAAGGAGGTATTTATGGAAGTTAAAACTATTAAAGAAATTCGAGATTACCATGAAAGTATCTTTCTCGGCTTAACACTTCGACAATTCATATTTTCTGTTATAGCGATTGCCGTTACCATTTTGCTGTATTTTCTGTTAAAACCAATTGTAGGAACGGAAATGGTTTCGTGGATGTGCATTCTTGGAGCTGTTCCTTTTGCGGTAATGGGGTTCTTTTCATATCACGGCATGACAGCAGAAAAGTTTCTTCTGAATTTTATTAGAACAGAAATTCTTGAACCCCATATTCTTCTTTTTAGGCCGAACAATTATTATTTTGAAGCTATAAAAGAGAAAACAAATAAAAAGAAAAGGAGGTCAAATCTCCGATGCTAAAAACATTAGATGCCCTGTTCAAAAAAGATAGAGGAAAATATACCGTCCCCAGAAAAGTGCAGGATGTAATTCCGATTAAACAAATCTGGTCGGACGGTATTTTTATGGTAGATGATAAGTTTGCAAAAACCTATCAGTTCAAAGATATAAATTATTTTGCTGCTTCAAATGAGGATAAAAAGAAGATGTTTCTTAGCTATGCTAATCTTCTAAATAGTCTTGATGACGGTGATACCGCAAAAATCACAATCAACAACCGAAGAATTGATACGAATAAATTTGAAGAAAATATTGTCAAGCCATTAGAAGATGATGGTCTTGATGAATACCGTGATGAATACAACAAATTTATTCTTGATAAAGCTTCCGGGGCAAACGGAATTGTTCAGGAAAAATACGTAACGATTTCTTCGTATCATAGAAACATTGAAGATGCAAGAAACTATTTTATGCGAGTAGGAACAAACCTTGGAACACAGCTTTCAGAACTAGGTTCGGAATGTATTCCCCTCGATGCAACAGAAAGGCTTAATATTCTCCATGATTTTTATCGTCCGGGTGAAGAAAGCTATTTCAGTTTCGATCCTAAGCAGTTGATTCGTCATGGGCATGATTTTCGGAACTATATTTGCCCTGACTATATAGAAAAGAAAAGTGATTATTTCAAGTTTGGAGATAAATATGCGAGGGTTCTGTTTCTTAAAGATTATGCTACATTTATCAAAGATGAAATGATCAAGGAACTTACGGATTTTAACAGAAATCTTATGCTTTCACTCGATATTATTCCAATTCCTACCGAGGAAGCTATAAAAGAAACCGAAGCACGTCTTTTAGGTGTAGAAAAGAATATAGCTGATTGGCAAAGAAGGCAAAATGCAAACAACAACTTTTCTGCAACAATTCCTTACGACCTTGAACTTCAGAGAAATGAATTAAAAGAATTGCTTAATGATTTATCCAGTCGTGATCAAAAGATGATGTTTGCGGTTTTAACCCTTGTTCACGTTGCAAATTCAAAGGAACAACTTGATTCAGATACAAAAACATTACGTTCCATTGCGGGTAAAAATATGTGTCAGCTTGCGATTATGCGTTTTCAACAGATGGATGCTTTGAAAACCGTTCTTCCAATCGGTATTCGTAAAATCGATATGGTACGCACTCTCACCACAGAAAGTGCCGCTGTTCTTATGCCTTTTAACGTTCAGGAGATACAGGAAGACGGAGGTATATATTTCGGAGAAAACGCAATATCACACAACCTAATTCTATGTAATCTTTCAAAACTAATGAACCAGTCAATGATTATTCTCGGTATCTCCGGCTCTGGCAAATCTTTCTTTGCAAAACTTCTAATTACATTTTATTCTTTGTTTTGCCCTGACGATGAAATCATAATCTGTGATCCTGAAGGTGAATATACACCTCTCGTAAAGGCATTTCATGGTTCAGTACATGAGATCAAAGCAGGAGGAAAAGACCATATCAATGCAATGGATATGGCTCACGGATACGCAGACAAAGATGAAAACCCTCTTGCAAAAAAATCCGAATTCATTATGTCACTTTTTGAACAAATCGATAAAAACGGTGCAGGAGCTCATAACCAATCAATCATAGACCGATGTGTTACACAACTTTATCGTGAATGTGAGTTTACCGGAGAAACGCCTACTTTGAAGTTACTTCGTGATGTACTTTTGGAACAGCCGGAGGAGGAAGCAAGAAAAATTGCTCTTTCCATGGAGCTTTTCACTTCCGGTTCTCTTGATATTTTTGCACATGAAACCAATGTGGATACAAGCAATAGAATTACTTCCTATGATATTCATAAATTAGGCGAGCAGCTTAAACCAGTTGGTCTTCTCGTTATTACTGATACTATTCTCAATCGCGTAACGGAGAACTGGAAAAAGGGCAAACGCACTCATATTTTTATAGACGAATTTCATGTTGTATTTAATAGTGAACATAGTGCTGCCTTCTTTAGTTCTGCATGGAGACAATTCAGAAAACGAAATGCATCGCCATGTGCAATTACTCAGGATATTGAATACCTGCTTAACGATGATCTTGCAAGAATAATGGTTTCCAACTCCGAATGTATTGTTATGATGAATCAATCTCCGCTTGACCGTGACCCTCTTGCCGCACTTCTTGGAATATCACGGGAACAGATGGGCTACGTTACAAATGCAAAAGCCGGCTGTGGTCTTCTCCGCTATGGAGGAGCAATTGTTCCGTTCATTAACAAATTTCCTAGCAATACCAAAATTTACAAACTTATAACCACCAAACCCAACGAAGGCTCCTTCGGCCAATACGATGAAGCCTGCTAAATTAAAATTTTAGGAGGAAAATTTTATGAAAAAATCTACTGTTATGATGCTTATTGCAGTTATCCTTTCCGTTATCGCAATCTCTTCCGGAATTGTTTTCTTTAGCCAGATGGCAGACGAAAACAAAGCGGAACAGACCTATGAAAATCTTTCTTCTCTCGTATCAAGCGAGGTTGAGCACGAAAATGATGAAGTAATCGACCTTGAAGGAAGTGTCGAGCACGAATATAACGGTCCGACTTCTTATGAGAAATATCTGCCCATCTATGAGCAGAATGATGACTTTATTGCGTGGGTAAAAATTGAAGGAACTAAAATCGATTATCCCGTAATGCAGACCTTAGATGATCCTAACTTCTATCTCAAACATGCTTTCGATAAATCCTATAGTGATTATGGGGTTCCGTATATTCAGGAAAACTGTCTTATCGACAACTGCGACAACATCGTTGTTTACGGACACAATATGAATAATGGTTCCATGTTTGCAGACCTTTGCAAATTTGAGGACGAAGAATTCTACAAAGAACACAAATATATTCAGTTCGATACTCTTCTTGATTACGGAAGATATGAAATCGTTGCCGTATTCAAAACCGTTGCCTATAGCGATGCAGGATTCAAATATTTCCAGTTTGTAAATGCAGAAGATGAAGCAGATTTCAATGAATATATCGAAACCTGCAAATACCTTCAGCTTTATGAAACCGACGTTGATGCAAAATATGGTGACAGACTTCTTACTCTTTCCACCTGCGAATACAGCCAGACCGATGGCAGAATCGTAGTTGTGGCGAAACTCGTTGATAATCTCCCTATGGAAAGTGATATGAATGAATGATATAAAAACTAAAGAATCCGTTGTTGGTAACTCAATAAAGGTTCTTGATAAATCAGCAAATCTTTCGGACAGAATGAAAGATGCATATATACGAACCAAGCAAAGCGCTGAGCATAGCTATTACGCAGAAGAGAATTCTCCGGAAGAATATGCTTCCGATAAAGTAACCGAAGTTTCCGAAACAATCGGACATGAAGCTTTTTATCAATTTGATGAGCACGGAAGAAAAGGTTTTGAAGCCACAAAAGAAAACATTATAAAAGCAAAAGAACATTTTGAGCACGGGAATAATCCCCGTGCTCATTCTGCTTCTTATAGATCCGAAACTAAAGAAGACCGCCAATATACTGGCGGTCCTTCTCATAAAGGACAATATAATTCTTCTAAATCCAATCCGCAGGAACGTGCTAAAGAATATGCAGTAAAACAAGCGGAGAAAAGAACCGAAAGGGTTTACGAACAGAGAACGGCTGAATCTGTGAACAACACCATAAAAACGAAAGAATCTGCACAAGTTTCTGCTGATCTTGTAAAAGGTAAAATCAAAACAAGAGCAAGCGTTGCAAGTACCAGCAAAACAGCCGCGAAAGGTGGTAAAACAACGATTAAAACTGCGGAGCAAACTTCAAAAGCAACCATCAAAACGGTCAAAACGACGACCACAGCGCCCCATACAGTAGTTAAAGCACCGCAGACTATTATTCAAGGAACAAAGAAAACCGTAAATGCAGTTTATACTGCTGGAAGGGCTGTTTTCGTTGCAGGTAAATCTATGGTGAAAGGGATAATTGCAGCCACAAAAGCACTTATTGCCGCTATTGCAGCAGGCGGATGGGTCGCTGTAATGATTATTGTAATCATTATGCTTATAGGACTGTTGGTCGGTTCTTCTTTTGGGATTTTCTTTTCAAACGAAGACACCGGAGGAGAAACTATGCAGGAAGTAATTCGAGAAATCAATGACGAGTATCTCGCAGAAATTGAAAAGATTAAGCTTGAAAATCCTTATGATATTCTCGAAATGTCGGGTTCAAGGGCAGTTTGGAAAGAGGTGCTTGCGGTATATGCTGTAAAGACTACAACTGATCCGATAAACGGTCAGGAAGTAGCAACTATAACTGATGAGAAGAAAGAGATTCTCAGGGAGATATTCTGGGAAATGAATGAGATATCTTTTAGGACAGAAGAAATCACAGAAACAGTTATAGTCGAATCTGATGACGGTAACGGAAACATTGTAGAAACCGAAACAACGGAAACAAGGACATATCTTTTCATTACGGTAAGCCACAAAACTGCAGATGAAATGGCAGAGGAATATAACTTTGACCGCAAGCAAAAAGAACAGCTCGGCGCTTTACTTTCAGAAGAAAACGACGAACTGTGGGCTATGGTTCTTTACGGAATTACAGGACAGAGCGACGATATGATTGTTGCGGTTGCTCAATCTCAAATCGGTAATGTGGGCGGTGAACCTTATTGGTCCTGGTACGGATTCAGCGAACGGGTTGACTGGTGTGCCTGTTTTGTCAGTTGGTGTGCAAACGAATGCGGTTATATTGAAAATGGAATCATACCCAAATTTGCAAGCTGTGCCATAGGTGTAAACTGGTTCCAGTCCCGTGGACAATGGGCTGACGGTTCTGCAGAACCTGTTCCCGGGATGATAATCTTCTTCGATTGGGATGAAGATATCACCGGCCAGGACGGCAGACCAAATCATGTTGGCATAGTCGAGAAAGCTGAAAATGGAATTGTTTATACCATTGAGGGCAACTCCGATGACACCTGCAGGAGAAGAAGCTACAGCGTTGGGCATTATGAGATATTGGGGTATGGAGTTTTTTTGTAAAAGAAGGTCCTACATAATCAAGTAGGACCTTCTTTAGTAACTGTACCTTCTTTTATATAGTACTCAATTTTTTGTTTCTTACAAAATTCTATAACTTTTTTTGCACAAAGGTTATAGAATTTTTTGTAATCTTTGTATTCAGAAACAATTTTGTTGTAATGCAATCTACCAAAAATTATTTTATCAACAAAAGATATTTCATTTAGTATATTTTCTAAATTTTGTTCAATAATATTTGGAGTAGGATAAGGTTCTATGCTTACCCATGTATAACACCCTTTATCATGCAACTTTTTTAAAGCTTGAATTCTTTCCTTGATCGGAGCAGCACCGGGTTCATATTTTTTCTTAAAATTTTCATTCAAAGAAACAACTGTGATACCATATTCATTTTTTGTTAGCAACTCAGCCAATTCAATCGGTAATATACCTTTAGTTAAAACAGAGCATTTTATACCGTTATCATTAGCTTTTTTTAGGATTCGCATGCTCAATTCTGATATTTCTGGATACTTGTACATAAATGGATCTGTTGTGAAACAAAGGTGTAATATATCGATCTTATCTTTAAATTTTGGAATCTCTTTTTCCAATAATTGTAAAGTATTATCTATAATACATGGTTGCGTCCATTCTTCATAAGATTTCACCTTTCCAAACCTTTTAGCCATCATATAAGCATAACATGGATATTTACAACCGTGTGAGCATCCCTGAATATGATTCAAGGTATAATCTCCATATTCAACACCGGTTTTATATATCAGCGTTTTACGATTCATTTTGATTCTCCTATTTCATACGAGTCTGATTTATAGTTTCTTTTGCTTACATTAAAATTCCGTTTAATTACTTTACCTTCTTCAATCAGTGGTTTCAATACGTGGGATATTATTTGTCCCTCTTTAACCATTGATTTTTCTATTAACAGCATTTCTATTTCAGAATAAGTCAATGTTTTACCACTATTAAACAACAATAATTTTTTTGCTTCTTCTGCGTGTAACTTAAGCAACCAACCTTGTTCGTCCTCCTCAGTAAACAATGAAGTTTGCATTCTTTCCAACTCTTTCTGATTTTTATGATAAAATTTACCTCCAAAAACTTTCCACAAAGCATCTTTAAGAACTTCTAAACCTCTTTTATTTGGAGTAAAAAACATAATTTGATAAAGTTCTATATTAGTTTCTGTTTTGAACTGATAAGAAAATCCATATTTAATATTTCCGGTTTTGAATTCCTTTTCCATATATTTAACTAGTTCTTCTTTTGAAGAAACAGTTGTTCCTCCAAGGCATTTAGAAATACGTTCACTATTATTTTTCCAATTTCTCACATAATCACTAATAAAAAAATTGAATATAAGTTCACAATAATTATGTTTTAAAATATCGTGAACTTTAGGTATATGAACTGTGCCAAAATCATATGGGTCTATGTATAAAATAACAATTTTTGAATATCCGAAAACATTCTTATTGTCTTTTAAAGAAACTAAATAATCATTAACATCTTTTGTCGAAATTATTATTCTTATATTTGACCTTTTTACATGCAACAAAGGAATTACTTTTTTTAGTGTATCAATTTTTTTACTGTCATAATCATTTAGATAGAGGTTGTAAGTTTTATCCGGATGTCTACCGGCAAGTTCGTTAAAAATCAATAAAACTTCCAAACCCGTACATAAATCCCCATCTTTATAAACTCCTGCATTACACATACAATCAATAAAGGTTATGTTAGTAATGTCTGTGCGCTCACTGCTTATTATTGCCCATTGTTTAACATATTCTGACACATATTTAATTTTATAATCTGTCTGCTGTTTTTTGTCCGTAAGTACATTTATGTTTATACCAGACTCAACAAGTTTTGCAGCAATATTAGTCATTAACATTACCCCCTTTTAACCTCACTCTTAATATTATTATAACATCGCTATATCTACTTTATCAACCACATGATAAATGAATAGTTTAGTTGAAAGTTATTTTATCTTAACAAGTAAATCATCGTTATAAACTCAAATTTCAGCTCCGTCCTACATTCAAACGCCATAACCCCGCCCACCTCATCAATCCACCTAACCTTACCAGTTACGGTAAGATACTCCCCACCTTCTTTTCTCTCATCCGGCTGAAAGTAGGTTATCGTGACTTCCGGGCGCTCTTTTATATGCTCCTGAATAAAGTTCAGCTTGGCGTTGAGCTCTTCGATTTCATATTCGCTCAGTTCGATTCTGCGGTCGGTAAGCCTTGCTGTTTCCTTTATGGACTCTTCGTAGCCGGTCAGTGCCGCAAATGGAGCAAACTGCGCCGCACGGTTCATGTTCGACATTCTCGGATGTTTTTTCGATGTAGGATGCTGTCTGTTGATTACGTCGTCGTATCTATGACATTCCATGCGGTCATTCATCCGAATCACCCCGTTTTCTTTGTGCATTTAGGATCATGCAACCGTGATAACATTTCCAACCCTGCTCTTTCGGTCTGCGGCAGATTCCCAGAAGTTCACAGTGCCAACAACCTTTAGGCAGACCCTCGTACTTTTTCTGCTCCTCTCTGTATTCTTTACTATCCCCAAAAATTATCCCCAGGAACCTTTTCACTAACATGGTAAAGCCTCCCGGTCATTATATTATGCTTTGTGCCCACCTATCTGTCCATTTCTTTCTATGGTCATGCCGCCTTCCTCGAAGTTAAATCCTTTGAGAATGGCATTTTTGCCATAACGCTTTTTTATCTCCGCAATCGCTTTCTGCTGCCGCTTTTCTTTATCAAAAGCAGCTTTTTCTTTTGCCAGTTTTTCTTCTTTTGCCGCAAAATCTTCGAAGAAATTGAGTTGCTGAAAAGGCTTTTCTTCTCGAAGGCTGCTTTCCTGTATAACGTGGCAGGCGACAATGTTTACTCTTCTTGCCAAAAGGCTTTTATCGACAATATCATCAAAGAGTTTGAGCACGGTTTCCGTTATCAGTTTCGATGAGGAAGTAAACTTTCGGATGTTGGCTGTTCCGTGAGCATGTTTTGGAACCTTCCTTCCGTAATAGTCGGTTTTGATCTCACCTTTGTAGCTGTTTGCGCTGTTATCATCGGCAAGATTTTCAATATCATATCCAACAGTGAGCACAATCTGATCCGTGACAAGTCCTTTCTCCACCAAATCAAGAGCAAGAAGATCCGCCATCTCTTTGATTATGAGCCGGGTTTCATCGTATTTATATGGCCGCTGAAGCACCTGACCGGAACCAAGGCTGTTGTTTTCCGGTCTGTATGCCTTTATTTCAGCAATTGTGCAGGGTTCCCAGCCCCAAGCATGGTCTATGAGCAGCTCCGCATTTACTCCGAAGAGTTTATAGAGCAATTCTTCGTTATAGTAATCATCGGGAGCACCGATTGAGCACCGGGCAACATCTCCCATTGTAAACATTCCGTTTGCTTCCAGTTTTTGAGCATAGCCATGGCCTATTCTCCAGAAATCAGTAAGCGGTCGGTGGTTCCAAAGCTTCCTGCGGTAGCTTTCCTCATCCAGTTCCGCTATCCTTACTCCGTCTTTATCAGCCGGCATCTTCTTTGCGACTATATCCATAGCCACCTTCGCAAGGTACATATTCGTTCCAATACCTGCCGTTGCTGTTATTCCCGTGGTCTTGAGCACGTCTCTTATCATAGTCATAGCAAAGTCATGCGCATTGAGCGCAGAGTGAGGCAAGTATGGTGTAAGGTCTATGAACACCTCATCTATGGAGTAAACATGGATATCTTCCGGAGCAATATACTTGAGATAGATGTTGTAAATTCGGGTGCTGTATTCAATGTATAATGCCATCCTCGGCGGTGCAACTATATAATCGAGTTCCAACTGAGGGTTCTTTTCCAATTCAATCGCATGAAAGGACTTTCCTGCAAACATCTTACCGGGCGTTTTTCTCAATCTCTCTGCGTTCACCCATTTGACCTTCTGGATAACTTCAAAAAGTCTCGGTCTGCTCGGAACGCCCTTTGCTTTCATCGAAGGCGAAACCGCAAGGCAGATGGTCTTTTCCGTCCTGGATTTATCCGCCACCACAAGGTTAGTAGTCAAAGGATCCAATCCTCTTTCGACGCACTCCACCGAAGCATAAAAGGACTTGAGGTCTATGCAAAGATATGTCTTTTCCTTCTCCATAAACCCCGCTCCCTTCCGATTTTAGTATTCCCTAATCTCATTATATATCCAAAAATTGCAAAGTCAAGAACATATGTTCTTTTTTGTTGATATATTTTCCCCTCCTACCATTTTTGTCCCATCAAATAATTTTTGTTGCACTTATTTTAATTCATAGTTATATTTTATAGAAACCACTGATTGATTTATTTTTATCGCTCTAAGTATTCGTTCCCACCCGAATACTAACCTGTCTGGTTTCTTTTAATCCTTAAAAATAGAGGTGCATAAAAACAGCCCTGCTCTACCACCGGGCAGGGCTGTATCCATATACAATAAATTTGACTTTATTTTAAATAAAAGGTAAAATATATATACATTATTATATAGGAGCATTTTATGAGTTATATAGTTTCTCATTTTAATGAACCCGGAAAAGCTTTGGAATCCTATATCGCAATAGGCGGTGAAGGCAGTATGATGTCTGTTAAGGCCCTTTGGGATAAAAATTTCGAACAAACTCTCATATCCGACGATATCATTAAGATGATAAATCCATTACAAAAAAGCAAAACTAAAATAGTTTCTAAAGATAAAATATTCGAATCTGCTATCTACTCAATAAGTATTTCCCTTTCTGATGAAATAACTTTCCGCGATGTAGAAGTACAAAATGCCGACCTTTCTGAAAAAGAAGTGGACATTGTTATTGGTATGGATATTATATCAAGAGGTGACTTTGAAGTAAGAAACTACAATAACATTGTCGAGTTTGCTTTTAGAATACCACCAAAAAATGAGCCTATTTTCGATTCAAACAATATCTTAAATACTTTTTAATTTATAACGAAAAAGAGCCTTGCAAATTTGCAAGGCTCTTTTTCTGTTGCAGTCTAAAAAGGAAATTTGTGCATTTAATGGTTCTGACAGATTGATTATATAATAGTCCTATATTTTCGATATTTCACTCGAATTAAGCATGTTCAGCAACTTTGGAAAAACTAACAGCAAAAACGGTCATGGTAATTATTTTCTCCTGAAAGGAAAAGAACCCCGTTATAAAAACGAGGTTCTTTTCCTTTGTGTGGAAACTATATAAAGGAAGAATTATCTTTTCAATAAATCCTTATTTTTTGCAGACAGGTACATAAATCTGCATCACGTCTCCGGAATATACTTCAAAATTGCATTTCATATCATCGTGACGATAACCGCTTTGGGGAAACCATTCCTCAAAAATATACTGCCACAAATTCTTGATTTCCTGAACATAAGCACTCTCACCGACATCGGTAAGTTTTGAATCCAGAGTAAAAACTGCATATTTTGCCGCAGGAATTTCAAGTGCTTCCATACCGTTCGGCACGTTTCCTATACATTCCACCCTTTTACCGAAAAAGAAACGCATTTCAAAATCGCCCGTTTCTTTGCAGAGCCAGAACGCAATCTCTTCTCCGTTTTTATCCTCTATTTTCGCATAAGCAGATTGATCCATATTTGAAAAATCAGTAACAGACCAATAGGCGGCTCTGTCAACAGTTCGGCAGAGTTTCGGCCAATCGGTGGCATAAGAATATCCGATGGCATATATTTTATTTTCTTCTTTGATTATTGGTTCCATGTTATTTCTCCTGTTAATTGTTTCTTAAGTGTGAGAGTCTTTTTCGATAAGCCCGTATTTTACCTTTACCCTATCAAGCTTTTCAAGCATCGGTTCAGAAAGGAACCAGAGGAAAAGGAATGTTGCAAGGGCATGGATCGCATCAGCAGGAACGCCAGTTATGTATGCGGTGAGAATCATTTCCCATGTGGGATTTTCATAATACATAAGGATAGAAGCGGGATTCATTATTCCGCCGTAGATAATCATAACGCAAAGAGAACCAAAAACCGCAAGGCTGAATCTGTCACGGTTGAGAATACCTTTTCTGAACAAAATTCCGGAAAGGAGTCCTATTACTCCCATTGCAAACATCTGCCAGGGCGTCCAGGGGCCTTGTCCGAAGAGTACGTTCGAACAGAACATTGTCATCGCCCCAACCATAAAACCTGCTTCTGCACCGAATGCAACGCCTGTGAGAATAATCATTGACGCAACCGGTTTAAAACCGGGCAAAGCGAAGAACACAGCTCTTCCTCCGATTGCAAGCGCACTTAAAACCGAAAGGATAATAAGTTCCCTTGCCTGCGGTTTTCTTCCTTCGAAAACAAGAAAAAACGGAAGCATTGTTTCAAAAATAATCAAAAACGAGATTATCATATATCGGCGGCCGCCGTCTATCATAAATCCTGCCGCAATTGTAAGCGGAATTGCAATCAAAGAAAAAAGAATTGTTGCTTTTGTTCTTTTGCTGAGCTTCCCTTTCATGAGTTTCTGCTCTCTCGGAGGAGCTTTGCGGCTTATTGATGCCACAAATATTCCGAAGAAAAGGAACATAAGAATATAAAGCCAGGCGTAATTTTTAATGAAATCCGTTCCGCTGTAAAGCTGGCTTAAATCCAGCGCAATAGTTGCATAAAGCAAAAGCCCCATAGCAGAAGTGCCGGAAACAATTCCGAGGATTTTTCTCCAAAACGGAAGCTTTTCCGGTTTTCTTTCTTCCGGCGGCATTATATCTATTTTTCCGGAACGTTTCGGAGGTTTTTGTTCTTCAACTTTTCCTCCGCAGCTTATGATAACATCTTCCGGCGTTACCGCATTGGGAAGAAGATGTCTTGCCATTCTGTTGGTAGTTGTTGTATAGAAGCTTTTTCCCGCAAAGAAAGGCTGCGGAGCGTCCATCGTTACAACATTCCCATCAAAGAAAAGTCCGCACCTGTCCGCATAGGAAGCACAGAATTCCACATCATGGCTGACCATTATAATACAAACTCCGCTTGCGGTAAGTTCCTTAAGTATCTGCGCAAACACTATCTTAAAATCGTTGTCAACGCCTTTTGTAGGCTCATCAAGGAGCAGAACATTCGGATTCTGAAGAAGAACCTTCGCAAGAGCAGCACGCTGCTGTTCGCCGCCAGAAAGGTCGTAAGGGTGTCGGTCAAGAAGTCCTTCAAGGCGGCAAAGGCTTACCATCTCGCTGATTTTATCCGCAACCTCTTCAATCTTTTTATCCGGGAAAACAGAAAGCAAATCTTCGCGCAGATTCTTTTTTACCAAAAGCATCTGCGGGTTCTGCGGAAGAGCCGCAATTCCTTCATCAATGCCTTTTGTTTTTCCGCGGTACGGCTTGCGAAGTCCGCTTAAAAGAGAAAGCATCGTACTTTTACCCGTTCCGTTTCCGCCGAGAATACAGAAAAGTTCCCCGGAATATGCTTTCAGCGAAACGCTTTTCAGAATATCCGGGCTTTCTTTTTCATAACGGAACCATACTTCATCAAGCATAATTCTCGGTTCTTCAGTATGTTCCCTTCCTTTCCTTTCCGGGACTGGGAGCAGTTCATTTTCCTCCGCCCATTCGGAAAGAGCATTCCTGCCGTCGCTGGCAGTAAGGGGACACGGAGTTTTCCAATCAAGGACGCTCCAAATTCTCATATGGGCAGGCATTGAATGGAGCATAGGATGCTTAAGGTTCCTCAGAATCTCAAAAGATTTTTCCGGTTTATCGTCCGCAATAACTTTTCCCTTATCGAGTATAACCAGTCTGTTTGCCATGGGAATAACGTCTTCAAGACGGTGCTCACAAATAAGGATCGTTGTTCCGAGCTCTCTGTTTATTCTGCCGATGGTTTCAAGAAAATCTGTAGCCGCAATCGGGTCAAGCTGGCTTGTGGGTTCATCAAGGATAAGTATATCCGGCTGGAGAACCATTATTGAAGCAAGGTTAAGAAGCTGTTTCTGTCCTCCGGAAAGCTGAGTGACTTCCATATGAAACCATGTCTGGATTCCAAAAAAGCTCGCCATTTCTGCAACGCGGCCTCTTATCTCGGTATTATTTACTCCAAGGCTTTCAAGACCGAAAGCGAGTTCATGCCAGACTTTATCCGTAACTATTTGGCTGTCCGGATCCTGGAGAACAAAACCGATTTTTGCCGCCTGGGTCTTTGAATCTATACTGTCTATCGGAATTCCGTTATAAAGTATTTCACCTTTTCGGTCACCATGAGGTGCAAGAACTGTTTTAAGCTGTCTTAAAAGCGTTGATTTTCCGCATCCGGAAGAACCTGCAAGAACCGCAAAATCTCCTTGATTAAGCGTTATGGATACATCATTAAGAACACGCTCTTCCTGTTCCGGATATGTAAAACTCAAATTTTGGATCTTAAAGAGTTCCATTTTCTTTCCTCCGTCAAATCAATAATAAGCGGCAAAAGACACATTCCGCAGTAACAGAAATAGCCCGTAAACTGCGCAGCACCAAAAAGTTCTCCCGAAAAATTCGGATAATAAGTCCATGCCGTATATCCCAAAACACATGGTATCACTGTTCCCAGCACAAGCAGTGTCAGGCAAATCAAAGTTGCCGCATCTCTTTTTTCAAAAATATATATCGAATATGCCGTTCTTCCAGCAGAACCGAATCCTCTGCTTTTCATTGAATCAGCAGAGATTATCGATTGTTCCATTGCCCAGCTTACGGTTGCTGAAAAAGCAAAAAGTGCCTGTCTTAATTTTTCTTTTGTATTTTTTGGCTGGTGAAGTCCTTTTTGGACACGCATGACATTCTGCAGGTAGTTCATGAATCTCGGCACAAAACGAAGAGTCATGGAAATCAAAAGGGACATTGCCGGTATGATTCTTCCGAAAAGATATATTATTTTATCGGAAGTAAATACAGTGTTGCAGCAGTTGAACCAAACTATCGATGCTCCCATCATGGTTGCTGATGCAATTCCAAAAAGTGCTGCTTCCAATGTAACAGGGTTATCATTATGCAGATAAAAGAGAACCGTTACTCCTTCATGGTTAAAAATCGGGTTTATTATAGCCATCATAAAAAGTATCGGAACAAGGTAAAACGCCTGCTGAAAAAATCCCTTTCCGCCTTTAAGATATGCAAGATATGTGCATGAACTCAAAATCGAAATCACCAGATAAATCGGGTTCATTATAAACATTGTTGTTCCGAGAACAGCCACAAAAAAAGCAAGGTTTACTACCGGATGGAATCCGGAAAAACTCTCATTTTTCATCTTTTATCTCCGCACCGATATCTTCTCCAAGTTCGCAGGTATATGCGAACAAAATTTCATCGCCATCCGCAAGAGTATATGCAGAACAGCCAACTCCAGGACGCACTCCGTTTACCATATAAACCCAACCGGACTGCGGGCCGCAATCGAATTCGTAGATATTTCCTATTCCTTCAATATAAACAGAATTGTAAGCCTGGGAATCAACGTATTCAAAATGGATTTTATCTTCTTTAAGAACTTTTCTGAAAACGTCAAAAACAGATTCTCCTGCCTTGAATTCAACTTCTCTTTCTTCAAGAATCGCTCCGTTTTCCGGAACAAGTTCTGCTTTTCCAGCGGTAAGTTTGTCTTTTTTATCGAGAAGAGTGTCGCATCTGACTGCAATTGTGCAGGTAAGTTTTCCGTCACCGTTGGCATCTTTTACGTTTGCTGCAGCATTGCCTGCTCCGCAACCGGCAAGAGCAAAAATCAACGTGAGCACCAAAACAAAGCTTAATATTCTTTTCATTTTTTCCTCCATGCTAAAAAGCATCTCATAAATAAAATATATTGCTATTTAGTGTTTCAGCCGGGTCAGATTTCAACCATCGACCCGGCTTTTTCCAAAATTTTAATTTATTCCAAAATACTGTAAAGAGAAGGCATTCCCTTTTCAGCACGGTCAAGGGCAATCAAAGCGTAAAATGCCTGCTCTGTTGCGATGACATTCGGCTCTTCTTCAATAAGATGTCTGAAGCCTTCGCCCTCAACCATAAAGTCAAGGAGCCTGTCCTCCAGCGTTCTTCCGTTTTTTACAAATCTCTCGTCATCAATAGAAATTCCGAGTTCTGTAAGAGCTACAATAACCTGGGAAACTGACTCACTTCCGTCGGTTCCGTAAGCAGTGTAACCGCCCATATCGTTCTGATTTTCGGAAAGGAAAATAAGAGCACGGTCGATTGCCGCAGAAACTTCTTCCCTTTCGCGATATTTTGCCAGAGCCTGGAGAACCATTGCGGTAATATCAATTTCTCCTTCACCGCCGGCAAGTCCCCAACCTCCGTTCGGAGACTCCTTGCTGAGAATATAATCAATATAAAGTTCTCTTGTTGCCTGGGTCGTTCCTGCTGTGTTTTCGGGAATCTCGTAATTTCCGCTGTCAAGGGCAAGAAGCGCATAGGCTGGGCCGTTCATTCCCTGGAAAATAGTCTGTTCAAAGTCGGCGAGAGGAATCAGAAGATTATATCCGCCGACATTGGCCGGGTCTTTCCCAATCGCAGTAAGAACAATTATTGTTCTGGAGTATTCGGTGTATTTTCTGTTATCCAGAACACCGCTGCAATCCGCAACATATTTTTCGAGCTTCTCGTAATATGTTTCAAGCCATTCCGAATTGGATTCTTTATCCATTCTTGCAAGACCGAAAGCAGTCCAGTCACCGCCAACAGAACCGTAAACAGGCTCTCCTGCGATTTTGAGAAGAGTCTCCGCGGTCATTTGAAGCACGGAAATATCCTGTTCGTTTTCTTCGGAAACCGAAGATTCTTCCTGTACGTTATTTTCCGGAGAATCCGGTATTTCCTGATTTTCAGAACAGGCAGAAAGACTAAAAAGCATAAGAAATGTGATTATCATAGATATTATTATTTTCATTACTATTTTCACCTCATAATAATTGTTATTCTTCAGAAACGATTATTTAATTGTTCCCGACCAATTGTTTACGAAGTGCAAGCAGATCCAAAACATTTATTTTCCCGTCGGTATTTATATCCGCGTTCACTTCATTGATTTCGGTGCTGCCTTCAACCAGATATTTGCGCAATTTAAACAGATCCAAAACGTTTATTGCTCCATCGCTGTTCACATCGCCTTTTATAACCTCATTTTCCCCGCCATTTCCATCGTCAATCGTAATTTCAAGGGTTGCAACCGGCGTTGCCGTATTGATTCCGCTTGTCATTGCTGTTCCGTTTTCAACGTTATGATACATAACATGTCTGAAAGAAATTGTGACGATTTTATTGGATTCGGTAAAAGCATCTTCGTTAAAAGTTACATAATCCGTTACATCCCTCGTTTTGCCGTTTGCATAAGTTGCGGTAACAATCATGCCTTCCGGATCGAAGATTTCACCTTCGGCATAGGCCATTTTATCTGGATTTTTGGTTATTTCTATTTTTTCAATTGCGCTTCCGAATGCCATAAGATGAGCAGAGTCATTTTTGAAATAGATCGTACCGTATTCGTCAACGATCGGGCTGCAGATAGCATATTGCGCTTGATCTCCGGTAGGAGTGAATATTGCATATGCGGTGCTGTGTGTTCCTTCGACAGTAAGATAATCTGCCTTTGTCTGACCTGCTTTATCCCTCAGAACGCGAAGTTTGCCCGGAGTATAGTTATCGAAATAATAGATATAAACGTATCCGCTTTCTTCTTCATATGCGGTTGTAAGCAATCCGCTTGTCTGCGGATAGCCCTGGGTTTCAACACTGTATGCAATTGCTTTTTTATTAAGATCGATAACGGTTATGTTATGTCCCGAATATGCGGAGAACTGTCCCGCTCCGGAAACACCGACATATGCTCTTCCGTTATATACTACGGGAGAACATGTGCTCATGGGAGTGCTTGCTGAACCGTTATTGAGGTTTACACTCCATCCGTTATCAAATTCCCATCCGTTTTCTGTTTCAATTACTTTTACGGAATAGAAACTTCCGCCTTTGGAAGTAAAATAATAAGCATCCGTCTGTTTGTCATAAGAAACGGTACTTCTTATATCTCCGTTAAGGTTTTCCCAACGGTCAAACTCTTCACCGGTTCTGGCATCAAACAAAAGAAGGTTTGAGCTCTGGCTTGTGCATTTGTTGGTTCCGTCATCGGTTCCGATTATCACAAAGTCATCCGATACAAAAGCTCCCGCCCAGTAGAATCCGCCTTTTGCTGTATAATACCAGGAAGCATTTTTATATTCTTTTTCAGCATTGGGATTTTCATCCGTTATGGTAAGACATACAAAGTTTGCATATCCGGTTTCGCTGTTCCAGAAACCGGTATAAAGGTAGCCGTTTTTTACAGTAATAGGGCAGTTCGGCTGTCCGCCGAGAGGATCTTTAAAGAGCCAGAGGGATTCAAGGGTTTCTGCATTAAATGCCTGTACGGAACCGTCAGAAAGTGCGACAAAAACCATGCCTTCCGCATATGTAGGCGGAGTGATGGAGAATGCAGATTTATGATCCATTTTTCCTACAGCCTTTATTTCTCCGGAAACAGTGTCAACTCTATAGATCTCATCTCCGGCATAAGTAACAATATCTCCGTCAACAATAATCGGGCTTCCTACCGCATCCGAATCTATTCCCTCACCTATCTGATTTGCCCAATAAAGAGTACCGTTTTCGGCGCTCGTAGGAATCAGAGCATCCACAACAGCGTTGTTATTATCGTTTCCGCGGAAATCAGACCATTCCGCTTCAATGGTTTTATCAATTTTGTTATTCTCTTCCGCTTTGACAAGGCTCCATTCAATTGTAACTTCTCCGCCGTTCTCGCTTTCTGTTACAACGTATTTTTCTTCGCCATTTTTGATAACAAGAGTTTCATTTTCATCTCTTGTTACTTCAAGGATTCCTGCTTTTCCGACATAGCCGTATTCAGTAAGAACATAATTATAGCTGTAGCCTTCGCAGAACCGGTATTTTCCGTTCTCATCAGCCCAGACACGCTCTCCAGACATGGTTTCATAAACTGCAAGCATCGCAGTTTCCGGAGCAACAATAAATGCTGTTTCCACCGGCGGAGATTTAAGAACGCTGATTTTATATTCGGTGGTTCCTTCGGGAGCTTTTTCGTTCTCAACGAGAATTTGCACTATCTCGGTTTCTATCGTTCCGTTGAGTTCAACTTCTCCTGCTCCGGTTTCTGTTACATCTTTTCCGTTGACTTTTACGCGGTAGCCAACCTCTTCTTCTCCGAAAACTTTTTTATCTTTATAGGTTGCAAAAGAAAGTTCAAGAATTTTTGCAGCCATGGAAACCGTAACGCTGTATTCTTTTACGTCAGAACTGAATCCTGTGCTTTCATCCTTTTGAACAAGAGTTGCGGTCATCCCGTCACATTTCGCCGAAATATCTTTAAGGGTAAGATTTCTTTTGAATTCAACCGTATAATCCTGATACTGGTTTACCCCGTTGACTTCTTTTTCAAGACGGATTGTTACCGTGTTTTCTATCGGGTTTTCATCCATAAGGAATCTGTTGAGTTTTGCGCCCTTTGTATATCCGGAGGTTAAATCAACATTATTCTCCACTCCATGATAAAGTGCAGAACTAAAAACCTGGTTATAAATCGCTTTTATTTTTATGTTTTTATCCGCTATGCTTGTTGCCCAAACATACGGAATATGTTCAGTATCCACAAGTTCCACTTCATATTTATGGTTTGATGCGGAAAATGCCCCGTTCAGGGAAAGCTCACCTTTGCTTGTTGAACTTGTTTTCATGCCGAAAGCAAGTTCTGTGAGCCAATCTTCGGTGGGAACCGAAACATTTATTGTGCTGTTTGCGACATCTTCAATCCTAAATTCATCCGCAACATGGTAATATGTATCTTCCGTTGCCACATAGCTGTAAGTTTCGCCGGGAACAAGAACATACTGATAGCGGTTTCCGTTTGTTCCTTCTTTGAACTTTTTATAGGGCATAACTTCGCCGTTGCTGTTGACAACTTCAAGAGTTACGGCCTGGTTTTCCGTAATAAAGTTAAATTTTTTGCCTTCGCCCGGAAGAATTGTAATTTTATAGGTATTGCTGTATCCGTTTGCGCTTACAGTTATCTCAAAAACAGTTTCTTCATCAGTGGAAATATTCAATGTTACCTCACCGGTTGCTTCAGCTCCGTTTACAGTAACGGAATAGCTGTCATAAAACGGAACTGCATTTATTTTTACTGCTGTAACGTCATTTACAACTTTGTAGGTATATTCATTTATGTTTCCGTCAAATTTTTCGGTTGCGACCTGGTCAACGCCATCCTGGTCTTTAACGGAAATTGATTTAAGAGTGGGAACCCTTTCAAAAGTAACGGTGTAATCCTGGGAATAAACAAATCCGTCATCTCCGGTTCTGCTTACACGATAAATAACGGTATTTCCTTCTGCACCTTTTTTGAGTGCACCCACAGCGCCGCTGGTGAAAGATTCAAAAGGAAGTTCCTGTTTCCTTTCTTCTCCACTTTGCGCAGCCTTATATATTGCGGTAAGTGTGGGGATTTCGCCGAAAATTTCCTCATTATATTCAACGTAGGAATACACGGTTCCGGTAAAAATATCGTTTACCGCAACGGTAAGATTTCTTCCGTTCCATTCGTCAAGAGCGTATTCATCATCAATGAACTGTCCGTCTTCTATATTTTGTGCCTCGTAGCTTCCAGAAAGGCGGAAAGCATCAAGATCAAGCCAAAGCTCTTCCTGCAAAACTGCAGCAATCTCCATTGCGCCGGAAACGGAAATATTTCCTTCCGCGCGAAGTCCGTTCCTTTCAAGCACAAAATAATAATCACCTGTGGGAAGATCAAGCACACCATTTCCGTCATCGTCAGTCCATATTTTTCCGTAAATATTCTCTGCGGTAATGGAAGCACCTGCATGGGTGTTTGTTCCGTCGGTAAAGGTAACCGCAAAGGTTCCTGCGGACTGAGAATCTTCATATGCTTTGATTTTTGCGTTGAGATTATCCGCAAGAACCGCCGCAGAAGCACTGTCAATTCCGACAAAAGAAGCATATGCGATATCATATTCTTCTTTTGCGGCAGCTTTGACATCGGCAGGTTTAAGTGCATAATCCGCCATTGCAGTCATAAGCTGTTTAAGTCCTTCGCTGGGCTGGCTGTTCTCTTCTTCGCTGAAACGATAGAACTCAACTTCCGAAGCAGGATCATTAAGTGCAAAATTGCCGTCTTCATCACTGCGTTTGAAATTGCCGGTAACTCCGTCGATCGCTGTTATCCAGTCATCTTCGATTCCAACAAACTCATGACGGCTTGCCATAAGGGCCTGACGAACGGTCTGTTCTTCGGTGTAGTAAATATATTCCGGCGCAACAACAAGATTTCCGCCGGCTTCAGCAACAAGAATGAAAGCATTTTCCTGTGCCGCAAAGACACTCATCGGCATAATACCGATGACCATCAGAACAGAAAGCATAAGACTGAGAAGTCTTTTTCCAAAATCTTTTTTCATTTCCGTTCCTCCTCTTAATAAAAACATCTGATCCATTTAAGCCAGATCTGCTTTGATCTTTTTATGTTTTCTTTTATTTTTTCAATGGTCTTTGTTCTGAACTCCAAAGTTTTTTCTCTTTCTTCTGCGGTGATTTTTTCACTGCTGAACATCGCTTTGGAGTTGAGCAGGGTAACTTCATTAAAAGTTTCCGCATATTCTTCGCCGAATTTTTCGGATATATCTTTCGTGAGAGAATACATCGAACCGTTACCTCTTCTGAAGCCGAGCTGCTCGAGAAGAACCGCAGTATCTCCGTAAATCCATGCCGCTGCGTTGCTTGTATCAGGATCGGAGAATTTTTCTTCCTTGTGCTTAATTATAATTTCCCTTCTGATTATAATTGCAATAAGAAGAAGCAAAGCCGCTATGAGCATTACCATACTGCTACTCATAAATGCTTTTTTGATTTTTGTCATATATCCGCCATCGGGCAAAGGTTCTTCTGTGGGAGCTTCCGGCTCGTCCTCAAGTTCCTTTCCTTCTTCGGGGTTGGGATTTTCATCTGTGGACTGGGAGGAATTTTCCTTATCCGGATTTTCAAGGAGTTCTCCCATTCCTTCGGTGAGTTCCATAGGAATCCAGCCAAGACCTTCCTGATAAACTTCAGCCCATGCGTGGGCACTTTTGCTGTCGACCCTTACCGAGTTTCCTTCCTCCGTACGGTCAAACATTTCTTCCGTAACAACATATCCTTCCGCATATCTTGCGGGTATTCCGAAATAGCGAAGAGTCATTACGGCAACGGTTGCATACTGATAACTTGTATCTTCCAAAGCAGAAAGAGGAAGTTCAATTTCCGGTTTTTCTCCTTCTTCCGGGAAGTATTTTTTCAGAAATTCAAGTGTGCAAATTTGAGCATGCTCAAAAGCCAGTTCACTTGGATTTTTTCTTCCGGAAGTTTTATCCCAATGCTCACCGAGCATTTCCACAACTTCATTCGGAACATCCATATAGTTTTCGGTTACATAATCACGGTATGCACTTTCCGCTTTTCTGTAATCAAGAACCGCTTCATCACGGGATAATTTAACAGCATCGAGTGTTGCGGTTATCTTTTGAGCACCGCCGGAAACAACATTGAATGTATAAACTCTTTCTCCTTCGGCTTTAATGCTGTCTGTTGAAAGATTGTTTTCATCAAGAAGTTTTCCGTCGCAAAGATTGAAGGGAATGTAATAATATCCACTGCATGCGCCGATATTCTGTACTGTAATGGTGTTCTTTTCAATCTCTTCTTCAAAAACCGCCGCTTCAAACTGCGCAGCAGGACTGAACTCATTTACGTTGAGCCAATAAAGAAGGTCCTTGTTTTCGGCAAGGGTTTTATAATCTGTTTCCTGCCAGTTTCCATTTTCAAAAACCGCACCGGTGAAACCTCTTAAATAAAGTGTTTCCGGTTTTTCTGCTGTTACAATAAGCGCGGGATGTGCTGATTTTGAATCCGCTTTATATCCCGAAAAATCACCTTCCGGCAAGGTGGAATAATCCGTTTCGTATTTTTCTTTGTGCTGGTTTTCTTTATAATTTTCACTGTAATCAAGAGCGCTTTCCACAAA
This sequence comes from Oscillospiraceae bacterium, assembly GCA_018110905.1. GTDB lineage: Bacteria > Bacillota > Clostridia > Oscillospirales > Ruminococcaceae > UMGS1668. Next base: position 1,268 of record JAGBAZ010000017.1, on the reverse strand, counting down.
TCCGGCATTAAGAGATACCGCTGCAAATATTGCCGTAACAACGGCAACCATTCCCCAGCCAATTAAAGCAGAAAGCTTTATTTTTCTTTTCTCCCAATTTCCGCAAAGAAGAATCAGCACGGAAATTATAATTGCCGGAATAAACCAGACAATCATTTCCGTCTGTTTAAGCCAGAACATTCCCAAAAGCAAAACTCCGGGAATTATTATCGAGAGGGCAACAGCTTTTTTCTCCGCAACAAAGCAGGTTATCAAAGCAACAACGCTTCCGGCAAAAACAGAGAATATCATAAGTGCTGTTTGGGTTGCTTCGGTAACATCAAGAACCGGAAGCATCATGCCGGTTCTTTCAACGTATATGTTTCCAAGCTGATTCCAGAAAACACCCGCACCTGCGATTATCTGTTTTCCGAAAACGAGCACCATCAGGAAAAGCACAAAAAGCAAACCCATGTAAAAAAGGTTCTGCTTCTTATATATCAAAGCAGCAGCATAGGCAATACACAAAACCGCACCTGCGGCGAGCATCGGATAAATGCTGTAAATTTCACCGAACCCGGAAAGTCCAGTTGTAATAAGAATGAGCATCGCGCAGGAAAGAAGCGCAGAAACCGCTGTTACAATCCAGCCGTTTTTTGCTTCTTTCGTTTCATCGTTCCGGCGGAGCCACATTCCTTTTTTATTTTCTTTGGTCAAGGCATCCGCCTCCTTTATAAATCAATTTGAGATAACTGCTGTTCATAATGCTCCGAATCAAACATCAAAGCACCGTCCAGCGGTGTTTTTCCGCAAAGCAGCATGGAAACATTTCCCTCTCCTTGCATTGCTGTTACTTCGCTCTGCGGTTCTTCGGCGATATAAATCATATGAGCACAAAAAGCTTCCGGTCTTGTCTGAACAAGAAGACCCGCCCCGCTCACACCTTCTTTTGTTCCGGTTGCTCTCATAATTCTTGTAATAACGCCGATAAATTTATCCATATCCGAAACTTCGTGAAGAATACAGATATTTCTGTCAGTATCGTTCCAGCCGATAGTAAACTGTATGGACTGATCAAGAAGACTTTTACAAACAGAAACTATTGCCTCCGCCTGGGCATCGATTATATCAAGATTTCCCGATTCACCGGTTCTTTCCCAGAAAACAAGAACGTTTCTTGTAATGGGCAGTGCCGGTTCTTTTACTATAAGCTTTCCGAATTTATTGCTCAATTTCCAGTGAACCTGTCTTGGGCTGTCGCCGGGAACATATTCTCTTATCTGATAAAT
>JAGBAZ010000016.1 GCA_018110905.1 Oscillospiraceae bacterium | reverse complement strand
GAGGCAAAAAAAGCAGCCACTTTAGTGGCTGCCTGTAATTGTGATGCGATGGTTAACCCTCAGTACCCCTTCGAGGGGTCAGCAAGTACTGACCCTTCTAGGGTCTGAGCAAACCACTAGTTTACTAGTGGTTATGATTTTGATTAAAATTAATCTTCGTCCTCTTCGGAGGGTTCTTTCCGGGAATGCCAGACTTTGTTTGCAAAAGTGTACTCTTACGAACACAAAAAAGGGCGGGAACACGTCCCAACCTTTAATAGTTGGATAAATTGAAGTTTTTTTAGTCTGTCAAAAGAACGGATTTTTCTACTTGTTATTGAACCTATGTAACTCGATAAACAGTGCAACAACAAATGCTATTTCTACTATTAAAAGTGTAATAGCAACAGTAAGTGTAGAAAACATACATCCTAACATCAGAGAAACGATGGGGATGATGATAGAAAAAAGACGGTAACTGATTGACTTATACAGCCACGAATATGGAAGTAAATGTGCGCCGAAAACCATTGCATATACCATTACCATCTTATCTGGTACAGCACTAAATACCCACATTACAATCAACAGATACAAAAATTGATTGCAGGTAAACAGAAATCCCACGTTGCCAAGCGGATTGCTTTTTTCAAAAATATTGACCTTCAATAATTTACCTATCAACCAGGCAATCGGCATCAATGGACATGAGCAGCAAAACACAAGCATATTCTCTTGCTGTTGCGGCAAATCCAGCGCTACTACAATTAATATCAGAGACCAAATAACAACCGATGCACAAATGAACGGCAATCCTTTTTTCTGCTTAAATGTTATATCGTTTCTTAACTCTTCCAAGTTCATCTTTGTATTCCCTTCCACATCAAATTCAAGTTTATCCAGCTGTTAAAACAAAATGGAGCAGAATCCCTTATGCCACAATTATAGCATATGATGTAGTAGTTTGTCACTACCGACTATCTTTACCGGCGCTGCGGAAAATTAGAATACAAAACAAAAAAGCGGCTTAATAAAGCCGCTTTTTGCTGTTTTAAAATTAATCTTCGTCCTCTTCGGAGGGTTCTTTCCGGGAATGCCAAACGTTGTTGAGGTTTCAGGGTTGTTATTTAATAAAATAAGTGATACAATAAACTTGCGACACAAATTTAATAATAAGCTCATTGTATGGAAGTGTGTATTTTTATCCTATGATAAAAATGCATGCTCTATTTTCGCATACTTCTTTACAATGAGTACGAAATTTGTGTCGCAGCAAACTGAGCTATGCGTTTTTTAGTGCGTAGCTTAGGCTGCGCACTTTTTTATTATCAGGAGGATGAAAAAATGAAAAAGTTATTGGTATTTGTTTTGGCGATGATTATGTTGGTTCCTTTTGCGGGGTGCACTATTGATATTAAGCAGGTTATAGGAAGTAAAAATGCGGAACCTGCAACTGTTGTGGACAACGATGGTAACACCGTTAAAATAACAGCGCAGGAATTAAAAGATATTTACGATACTAACAGCCTTCGTTTTGATAAATTGTATCAAGGTGCTGATATAACTTTTATTGGAACAGTAAAATCCATCAAAACCGTTCGCGACGGAAGCTTTGTTTATGATAGAATCTTATTTGAAGAAGGATGGGAAGTTTCTCTGTTAGCGGGCGATAAAGAAGATTTTTTACTTAAAGTATCTGCTGGGGATAAAATAAAAGTACAGTCGCAAATTAACGATGCCTTTGTTTACGTTGATGTTAGAGGTTTGAGCGAATATGGTGGTTATAATGAGGAAACTTTGAAACAAACCAAATTATCTTTCGATGAATAAATCCCTCATCCGTCATTTGCTTCGCAAATGCCACCTTCCCCTCTGGGAAGGCTAACAAAAAAATACCCGCTCATTTGAGCGGGTGTTTTTATTTCGATTAAATTAATCTTCGTCTTCCTCTTCGGGCATTTCCCAGGAATGCCAAACGTTGTTGACATCGTCATTATCTTCAAGTGCAGCAAGAAGTTTCTGCATTTTTACGATAGTGTCGGGGTCGGTGATGGCAGTGGTGGTCTGGGGAATGTAAGCAACGTCGGCGCTTTCAAAACGGTAGCCCATTTCGTAAAGAGCATCGCGAACACCGGGGAAATCGTTGGGAGCGGTATAAATTTCGGCAACGCCGTCTTCATATTTGAAGTCTTCGCCGCCTGCTTCCATAACGTCTTCCATAAGTTTTTCTTCGTCAAGGTCTTCGTCGGCAATTACGATAAGACCTTTGCGGTCGAACATAAAGGAAACGGAACCGGTCTGGCCAAGGTTGCCGCCGTATTTGGAGAAATAGCTGCGGACGTCGCCGGCGGTTCTGTTGCGGTTATCGGTAAGAGTTTCTACGATAACTGCTACGCCGCAGGGACCGTAACCTTCGTAAGTAATTTCTTCGAAAGTGGTTTTGTCGCCGAGGCCGGCAGCTTTTTTGATGGATCTTTCGATGTTGTCGTTGGGAACGTTGTTTGCTTTTGCTTTAAGAATAAGAGCCTGGAGTTTGCTGTTGTTTGCGGGATCAGGGCCGCCTTCGCGAACTGCAACGGTGATTTCTTTACCGATTTTGGTAAAAACTTTGCCGCGGGCTGCGTCGATGCCTTCTTTTTTACGTTTGATGGTACTCCATTTGGAATGTCCGGACATTATATATCTCTCCTTAGCGGGAAAATTATTTTACAGATTATTTTAACATATATATTTGGCTTTTGCAAGCCGTTATTTAATAATTCGGATTACGAAAAAATTTTTCGGGCAATAACAGAAAAACATGCAGTAAAACAGCTTTTTTATGCCACTATTATAATGGAATAACAGAAAGGAGGTTTGCAAATGAAAAAACTTTTTGTAATTTTGCTTTGTGCTTTAATGTTTGCTTCCTGCGATTCGGAACCTGCGGAAGAGAAGCTTTTGCCGGAAAGTTCCGGAAGTGAAAGTTCAAAACCTGCGGTCAATGAAGATCTTGTTCCGGAAGACCATTCCGATCTTGTTTTTGTAAGGGAAGAAACAAACGGAACAAAAGAGGTTTGGGTTTGTTCCGAAACCGGCGAAGCGATCAAAAAGGAAGTTCCGGATAATCTTTATTACCTTGAAGATAAATTCGGAAACCCGCTTGTTGAACATCCTTTCAGCAATTATATTGAATTTTGTTATGATAATCTTGTAAACACAAAACCGGAAACCTGGGAGCATTTCTGCGTTATAGAAGGCGACTATGACGGAAGTTTTTACAGATACACAAAGAATGAAGACGGAATTTATGTTCTTGATTATGCGAATTTTAAATCCGAAGAAGAATTCGGCGAACTTATCAAATTTTCCACCTACGGAGAATACGGCGGAACCGGTCTTAAAGATAAGGAAGGAAAAATCGTTCTTCCTCCGGTTTACGGAAGAATTTATATGCCTTTTGAAGATATAATTGTTGCAAGGCAGGGGATTCCTCATGCGTATGAATGCCAACGGGAATTTATTTTTGATGAAGATTTTAATCTCATCAGCGGTGAATATAACTCCGTAGGATTCTATTATACCGAGGAAAGAAACTATATAGGAATCGGTGCATGTGTTGGAGAAAAAGCGGAACCGGGCGTTGTCTGCTATGATAAAGACGGAAACATCTGCGAAGCGGGTTATTGGTTTATAGATAAAAACGGAGAAAAAATAAGTGAAAAATTCGATTATATTTTCATAAATTTTATCCGTCCGGAGGGAAATACCGAAGGTTTTGCAAAACTTATGATTGAAGGTACGGCGGAAGTTACAGGAGAAAGCGGAAAAACTGAAATCATATCCGTTGAAAAATATATTTTAAGCGAATAAAACAAAACCCCTGCGTTCATTGAACGCGGGGGTTTCAATTTAACATCAAAGAATAAACTGCAAAACCGTTCCGGTAAGAACGGAAACAGCGAAAAGGAACGCGGTGAGCTTAAGACATTCGATTTTGTCAACGTCATTGCGGAAAAGAACAAGAAGACCGGTTCCTGCGCCGACGGAAAGACCGGCGAATGCCGCGCCGAAAGAAATTGCGCCTTCGGCATAAAGCTGGGCGATGATTATGGAAGAAGCGCAGTTCGGAATAAGTCCGACCATTCCGGCAACAAAGGGCTGGAAGAAGCTTTCGCTTGCGATGAAAGCGGAAAAAGATTCTTCGCCGATGGAATGAATGCATACTTCAAGGGCAAGCATCACAACAAAGATAAAAGCAAAGGTCTTTGCAGTATGGGCAAGGGTGCTTTTAAGAAGCCCGTGGTGGCCTTCGGTGCGGCAATGGGAATGTTCTTCCTCAACTTCCTTGAGTTCTTCTTTTGTGATGTTGAAGAGCCCGAAGCGGTCCACAAGAAGTCCGGCGACGATTGCAAGAACAAGCTTTGAACCGATGAGCGGAAGAATTTTTCCGGCGCTTTCCGGGTTGGAGATAAGAACGGGAATAGCTTCGTCGCTTGTGGAAATGAAAACAGCGAGCATTGTTCCGGCGGTGATTATTCTGTTGGAATAAAGGTTTGCCGCAACAACGGAAAAACCGCATTGGGGAACAATTCCCAATGCTGCGCCGACCAAAGCTCCGGCTTTTCCGAATTTTGCAAGCCATGCGGCAAATTTTTCCGCGTGGCGGTGTTCAATAAATTCGATGAGCAGATATGCTCCGAAAAGGAACGGAAGCGCCGAAGAGGTGTGTTCAAGAGTGTGGATAAAAATGTGTAAAAATTCGTGCATATTTTACCTCGTTGAAAAGGGGATTTTCGGAATATATATTATATTTTAAAAAGGGCGGCCCAGTCAAGAATTTTTTTGTAAAATTTATAATAAAATGTTGAAAAGACAACGGAGGTTCTTGAAATGGCTTTTGATATAAACGATTACGGCCTTGGGAAAAGGCCGCTCTGGGCAATTTTTGCGGCATTGCTGATTTTTATTGCAATGGCTTTTTTCGTGGTCAACTGCGTAGCAATGGGCGAGGGAAGCCGGCTTCTTCCGGTTTATTCTGTGGAAACTCCGGAGAAAAAAGTTGCTGTAACTTTCAACTGCGCCTGGGAAGCGGATGATATTCCGGAAATTCTTGCAATTCTGGAAAAATATGAAGCGAAGGCGACGTTTTTTATCCTTGGACAATGGGCAAAGGAAAATCCGGATTCCGTAAAAATGATAGCGAAATCCGGTCACGAAATCGGGACCCACAGCAACACTCACCCCGATATGGCAAAAATCAGCATGGAAGAAGCGCGGGAGGAACTTTTGCGTTCCTGTGAGCACATCGAAAAAGCCGGCGGCGGAAAGCCAAAACTTTTTCGTGCGCCAAGCGGTTCATATTCAAGCGAACTTATAAAAACCGCTTCGGAAATGGGTTTTATGACTGTTCAATGGGATATCGACAGCCGGGATTGGAAGGACAAAACCGCCGCTGAAATGGTGGAAAACGTAACAAAAAATGTCGGAAAGGGGAGCATAATTCTTTTCCATTCCGGAAAGAAAAACACGCTGGAAGCTCTCCCGCAGATTCTCGAGATCCTCAAAAACGGCGGGTATGAATTTGTAAAAATTTCAGATTTGATCTATACCGAAAATTATACCATTGACCACACCGGAAGACAGTTTTGTTTGCAATAAAAAAATATTGTGATATGATAATTTATCTGGAAGGTGAAAACATGATTCTTTTGGAAAAATTCAAAAATCTTGATATGGACAAAAGTCTTATCGGTCTTGAAAAAGGCGATCCAGTCGGAATTTGACTATTCGAAAATTCGGTTTACCGAAGAATATTACGACGTTCTCGGCCTTGAGCCGCCGGAAAGAATCCTGAAAACTGAGCGGAATTACGAAGAAGTTGAAACAGTTGAAATAAGGACGGGAAGAGAAGACAGCGGACAATGGATTTCTATTTAAAAAAACACTCAACTGTTGCTTGAGTTTTGAAATTCAACGGATAATTTATTCAAAAACGGAGAAATTGCGGCTATACTGAAATTCGGAAAAATCCGGATTTTTCCCAAAAAACAATCAGGAGAAAAATTTATGTTTGATGTTGAAAAAATTGCAAAAACAATTAAAGAAAAACGTATTGAAAAAAATATGACACAGGTTGCTCTTGCGGATTTTATGGGAGTAAGTTATCAGGCGGTTTCCAATTGGGAAAGAGGAAATTCGATGCCGGATATTTCAAAGCTTGAAGACCTTTGCTCTGTTTTGGGTATTTCAGTTGCAGAACTTTTGGGAATAGAAAACAGTGAAACAAAAACTGTTGAAAAAATAATCAAGAACAGTGAAGAAGTTTCAATCGAAGAAATTGCCGAGGTTGCACCTATTCTTCCGCCGGAAACAATAAAGGCAAAAACCGAAAAGGAAAGCTATTCGCAAAAAATAAATTTCCGTTCCCTTTCGGAACTTATCGAGTTTCTTGATGAAGAATATGTTGTCGGTCTTGTTCACAAGGCTCTTGAAGCGGCCAAAGGCGCCGCAAGAAAAATCGATGGACTTTTTGATGTTATAGAGTTTATTCCGGAAAAAGCGGTTTCTGAAATTCTTAAAGAAGCAGGTCCGGAAGACCTTGATTCAATTGCGGAATGTATCGAAGATTTGAGCGATGAATCTTTGGATTTCTTTGCGGAAAAATGTATTGAGTTTAAACGAACAGATATAATTTTTGAAAACGCAGAGTTCTTTTCGGAAAAAGCTCTTGAAAAAATTGTTGATTATTGCCTTGAAAGAAAGATGTTTGATGAGCTTTCAGAAATATATGAGTTTCTCGAACAGGATCAACTAAAAAAGATTGCAAAGGCGCTTATTGAAAACGACAGAAGCGAAGATATTTCAGATATTACATTTTATATGTAAAAAAAGCCCGATGAAAATTCATCGGGCTTTTTAAAAATGAATTTTTGCATAAAAACCGCCAAATTTATTAATAACTTGCAAATTTCAAGAAAAAAAGCTCTTTTTTATAGGTTTTGTATTGATTTTTGCAGGAACTGCTGATAAAATGAATTTCTAAAATCCTATTTTGATAAAAGGGGATGTTTTTATGAACAAGGACTTTTTACATAAAATTTCCGAAAACATGCACAGCTTTTCAAAAGGCCAGAAACGCATAGGAAATTTCATTCTCTCCCATTATGACAAAGCGGCTTTTATGACAGCCGCAAAACTCGGCGAATCGGTCGGAGTTTCCGAATCCACCGTTGTCCGCTTTGCATCGGAACTCGGCTATGACGGTTATCCGGAACTCCAGCATGCACTCCAGGAAATGATCCGCAACCGACTTACCACCGTTCAGAGAATCGAGATAACAAGCGACCGCATGAGCAATTCGGACGTACTTACCAAAATCCTTAACATGGATATCGAAAAAATCCGCAGAACTCTTGAGGATACCTCCAGCGAGGAATTTAATAAAGTTGCGGATACGATTGTTTCCGCAAAACATATTTATATCCTCGGGGTAAGAAGCTCCGCTTCTCTTGCAAGTTTCCTCAGCTTTTATTTTTATAAAATTTTCGATAATGTCCGCAATGTTGCAACTTCCAGCACAAGCGAAGTTTTCGAACAGATAATGAACATCGGCGAAGGCGACGTTTTTATCGCAATAACTTTCCCCAGATACAGCAAGAGAACCATCAAAGCTGCAAAATATGCACATGACAAAGGCGCAACCGTAATTGCTCTTACCGACAGCCACAGCGCACCGATCATCGAATACAGCGACAGAGTCCTTCTTGCAAGAAGCGACATGGCTTCTTTTGCAGATTCCCTTGTTGCACCTCTTTCTCTTATAAACGCACTTATTGTTGCAATAGGAATCCGCCGCAGAAGCGAAATTTCCGCAACTTTCAACCAGCTTGAAAGAATCTGGTCCGAATACGAAGTTTACGAAAAGAGCGAAGACCATGAAAATTTATGATGTTATAATTGTCGGCGGCGGAGCCGCGGGCTGCGTTGCCGCGGGCTATGCTGCGCAGAACGGCAAAAGCGTGCTTATTCTTGAACGCAACCGCCGTCCCGCAAGAAAAATCCTTGTTACGGGAAAAGGCCGCTGCAACGTGACCAATAACTGCGAACCGGAAGAATTTTTCCGCCATGTCAGGAGCAATCCGCGTTTTCTTTACAGCGCGCTTAGTCGTTTTGCTCCGAAACACACAATGGAGCTTTTTGAAAAACTTGGTGTTCCGCTTAAAACCGAAAGAGGAAGAAGGGTTTTTCCCGTTTCCGATAAAGCACTCGATATTGCCGATGCTCTCCAGCTTTTTATCAGAAATAAAAATGTTGAAATTGAACAGGGAAGGGCAAAAAAACTTGTTTTTGAAGATGGCGTGCTCAAAGGCGTGCTCACAGAAAACGGGGATCTTTACCGTGCTCAAAAGGTGATCGTTTCCACCGGCGGTCTGAGTTATTCCGCAACCGGTTCCAGCGGCGACGGTTATGAACTTGCTAAACAGGCAGGGCACACAATAGTTCCCACAAGAGCTTCGCTTGTAGGAATCTATACCGCCGAAAACCTTTCGGAGGCGGCGGGACTTTCCCTTAAAAACGTAACTTTGCGGCTTTATGACGCTAAAAAGAAAAAACCGATATATGAAGAACTTGGCGAAATGCTTATCACCCATGAAGGAATTTCTGGACCGCTGGTGCTCAGCGCAAGTTCATTTATGAGCACGGAACTTTCAAGCTATCGCCTTGAGCTTGACTTGAAGCCCGGTCTTTCCGCGGAGGAACTCGACGCAAGAATCCTCAGGGATTTTTCCGAAAAGAAAAACCGCGATTTTATAAATTCCCTTGATGAACTTCTTCCAAGAAGTTTTATCCCCTATGTTGTTGAAAAAAGCGGAATCGAACCGGAAACAAAGGTCCATCAGATAACAAAAGCCCAAAGGCTCGACCTTGTTTCCGCAATAAAATCTTTCCCGATAAAGCCGGTGGAACTTGGTGATATCGAAGGTGCGGTAATAACCGCCGGCGGTGTTTCCGTAAAGGAAATCGACCCGAAAACAATGGAATCAAAACTTTGTCCGGGGCTTTATTTTGCCGGTGAAGTTCTTGACCTTGATGCTGAAACAGGCGGTTATAATCTTCAGATAGCCTTTGCAACCGGTTACGCCGCCGGAACGGCTATTTAAGGAGGAAATTTTATGAAAATTGCCATAGACGGTCCTGCCGGAGCAGGAAAAAGCGCAACAGCAAAAGCCGTTGCGAAAGAGCTTGGTTTTATCTATGTCGATACCGGTGCGCTTTACCGCGGAATCGGGCTTTACGTTATCCGCAAAGGCGCAAAACCTTCTTCGATCGAAGAGGTTGTTCCGCTTCTTGCGGAAATAAAAATCGAGATGAAACATATCGAAAACGAACAGCACATTTTCCTTAACGGAGAGGACGTTTCCGGTCTTATAAGAACCGAATCCGTTTCCGCCGCGGCTTCCGATGTTTCTGCAATTCCTGCCGTAAGAGATTTTCTTTTTGATATGCAGCGGGATATCGCCGAGAAAAACGACGTTGTAATGGACGGAAGGGATATTGGGACAATTGTTCTTCCGGACGCTGAACTTAAAATTTTCCTTACCGCAAAACCGGAAATAAGGGCGGAACGCAGAGTTAAACAACTTTTGGAAAAAGGCGTTGAAGCCAATTTTGACGATGTTCTTGCAGATGTTATCCAACGGGATTACAACGATTCCCACCGTGATTTCCGTCCGCTAAAACTTGCGGAAGACGGAATTCTTCTTGATAACTCCGAACTTAACTTTGAGGAAACATTTGAAAAAATAATTTCTCTTGCAAAGGAGCGCATGGCTTGAACAGAAAAATAATCGTTGCAAAATCCGCTGGTTTTTGTTTCGGTGTAAAGCGAGCAGTCGGAATTGCGGAGGATTTTGCCGAAAAAGGGATACCTGCGGTAACCCTCGGCGAGATCATACATAATCCGACAGTTGTTGAAGAACTTCGAAAAAAGGGAGTTTATCCGGTTGAAAGCGTTTCGGAAGTTCCGGAAGGCGCAACTCTGATACTCCGATCCCACGGTGTTCCGCTTTCCGTGATCGATGAACTTGAAGAAAAGTGTATTCCCTACGCGGACGCCACATGTCCGTTTGTGGCAAGGATCCACCGCATTGTTGCGGAAAGAACAGCGGCCGGAGATACCGTAATTATCACGGGAAATCCCGATCACGCAGAGGTAAAGGGCATTGTCGGACATGCCAAAGGTGATGTCCGTGTGGTGCGTAATTTGGCCGAATTGGAAGAACTTTCCAAAAAGGAAGAAAATCTTTGTGCAAAATGTATCACAATTGTCTCGCAAACCACTTTTTTGAGAGCGGAATGGGAAAATTGCGAAAAATTTGCAAAAAAGGTATATACAAATTTATTAATTTTTGATACAATATGTAATGATGCCTGTACTAAACAAAGCGAGGCGGACGCTCTTTCGCGCCGGTGCAATGGGATGATTGTAGTCGGTGGGCGGAAAAGTTCCAACACCGCAAGGTTATGGGAGACCTGTGCGGTCAACTGTCCGACTGTTTTGATTGAGTATCCATCAGAACTAAAGCCGAATGATTGGAAAAATTGCGAAGTAATAGGCGTCACTGCCGGTGCATCAACCCCATACGGCATAATTAAGGAGGTACTACAAACCATGAGTGAAAACAAAGAAATCAGCTTTGAGGAAATGCTGGAACAGTCCTTTGAAAAGGAAGAATCCAAATACGTAAGAAACGGCGAAAAAGTTCAGGCAACCGTTATGGTTGTTAAAGACACCGAAATTGTTGTCAGCGTTGGCAGCAAACACACCGGATTCGTTTCTTCTGAAGAACTTTCCGAAGATCCCAGCGTAAAACCTGCCGATATCGTTAAGGTAGGCGACGAAATCACCCTCAAAGTTCTGCACGTAAATGATGCCGACGGCACCATGACCCTTTCCAAAAAGAAAGTCGATGCAGAGAAAAACTTCCAGGCTATTGAAGAAGCAGCCGGAACTGACGAAATTTTGGAAGGAACTGTTGTCGAAGTCGTCAAAGGCGGCGTTATCGTTGTAACTGATGGTGTTCGCGTATTCATCCCTGCTTCCCAGGCAACTGCCTCCAGAAACGAAGCTCTCGAAGGTCTTCTCAAACAGAACGTTAAATTCCGCGTTCTTGAAGTAAACGCACAGCGTAAACGTGCAATCGGTTCCATCAAATCCGTTCTTAACGAAGAAAGAAAAGCAAGACAGGCTGCTTTCTGGGAGAACGTTGAAGTTGGCCAGGTATTTGAAGGAAAAGTTAAATCCCTCACTTCCTACGGTGCATTCGTTGACCTCGGCGGCGTTGACGGCATGGTTCATGTTTCTGAACTTTCCTGGCTCCGCGTTGCAAAACCTGCAGACGTAGTAAGCGTTGGCGATACTCTTGAAGTATTCGTAAAAGACGTTGACAAAGAAGCTAAGAAAATCAGCCTTGGCTACAAAAAAGAAGAAGACAACCCCTGGGAAATCCTTAGAAGAGATTATCCTGTCGGCACTGTTGCAAAAGCAAAAATTGTCAGCATGACTGCTTTCGGCGCATTTGCAAACCTTATCCCCGGCATCGATGGTCTTATCCACATTTCCCAGATCTCCTATGAACGCGTTGCAAAACCCGAAGATGTTCTTTCCGTCGGCCAGGAAGTTGACGTTAAGATCACCGATATCGATTTCGATAAACACCGCGTTTCCTTCTCCATCAAAGCTCTTCTTGAACCGCCCGTAAAAGAAGAAGCTGCTGAAGAAGAAGCTCCTGTTGAAGAATAATCTTTAATAGAATACATAAAAAAAGCCGCTGCTTTTGCAGCGGCTTTTTTATTGTGGCTTTAGCGTACAAAAACCACCGGCTATGCCGGTGGAATTAAAAAGCTTTAGCTTCAAGCATCGAGCGAAGCGAGTCAGTAAAAGCAAGTTATAGATATCCATAAAAGTTATAGATAGAACAAATTTGCCTGTTTACAGGCGGCCGGGCACAAATATGCAAAAGAAGAAAAATTTGATGCGTCTTAAGACGCGGCCGTACTATGCCCTTCAAGGGCT
>JAGBAZ010000015.1 GCA_018110905.1 Oscillospiraceae bacterium | reverse complement strand
TCGGAAATTGCAACAGCCATGGAAGCACCGATCATTCCGCACATGCAGTAGGAATAATCCGGGTCAACGGACATTGCGGACATAACAACTGCGCAGTCGTTTCTCATGTCTTTCGGGAAAAGAGGGCGCATAGGACGGTCGATTACACGGCTGTCAAGAATTGCTCTGTCGGTGGGGCGGCCTTCTCTTCTGGGGAAGGAGCCGGGGATTTTACCAACGGAATAAAGCTTTTCGTCAAAATCGACGGAAAGAGGGAAATAGTCAATTCCTTCGCGGGGGGTCTTGCTTGCGGTAACGTTGCAGAGAACAGCGGTTTCGCCGTATCTTACAAGAATGGAAGCGTTTGCAAGGCAGCACATTTTGCCGGTTTCAAAGCTGATTTTGCGACCGCAGTATTCGGTTTCAAAAACTCTGTAATTTTCGAACATAAAAAAATACCTCCGTTTTAAATTTTTGCGCGCGGCAAAAACAAAAGCGGAAGCGGGAATAAACAATAAATCCAAAAACCAAAAACGTCTTTCGGTTCCTCGATTAACTGCTTATTTCCGTGCCTGCCGTTTTTGCCGCACATGGTTATTATTGGTTTATAAACTCAATAAAGTCAGGGGAAAATAAAATTTCCCCTGACTTTAAAAAAGACATAATTAGTGTCTGATACCGAGTTTTGCAACGATTGCACGATAACGTTCGATGTCGGTTCTCATAAGGTAGTTAAGAAGGTTTCTTCTTTTACCAACCATTTTGAAAAGGCCGCGGCGGGAATGGTTATCTTTTTTGTGCTCTTTAAGATGCTCGGTAAGGTCAGCAATTCTTTTGGTAAGAACAGCGATCTGAACTTCGGGAGAACCGGTATCGGTTTCGTGAAGTCTGTTAGCAACGATTACTTCGGTTTTTTCTTCCTGTCTCATCATAGTGATTCACCTCAAAAAAATTTTTTATTGTTTGGCTTTTTCACAGGAAAGGGCGATGCTTTTGAGGCAACCGCTACCGGACGTTTTTATCGCGTTCAGCGGACAAACCCTTTTCCGGGAAAAAGTTAATTGACTGACATAGTCAGCCTTAAAATTATATCAAACAAAATTGCTTTTGTAAAGCCTTTTTCAAAGGTTTTTTTTAATATTTTTTTTTAATAATATCAATTATTTATCTTCCAATAAATTGGTTCTATATAATTTATATTGTAAGATTCGAGAATAATTTTTTCTTTATCAACGGAAAACAAAAGATCAATAGTTCCATGAGGTTCACCCTGAAGAAAATATTTTCCAGTTGCGGTTATTTCCGTTTCCGTCTGCCCGGTAATAACAAAACCAGCACAGCTCTGAACGCCGTATCCTCTTCCGCCCCGAACCATATAAAGCCTCCCGTCATATTCGATTATATTCTGCTCAATTTCTTCCGTGAAAACATTTTCCGAGAGCCATTTTCCCAAAATGGCGGAAATTTCAGCCTTGTTGTAATAATCTTCAATAAGATAACAATCCGCATCGCCGGCATCCTCATAATATCCTTCGGGGATTCCGTTTTCATAAATTTCGGAATTTTTCATCATCAGATCCGGAATCGCTTCGGCGGTTGTTCCGTTAACCTGCTCGGTTTTAAAAAGCCTTGCGTAAGTTTCGTCATCCCAATCAAAACCGGTGCAAAAAGTTTCCAAAAAAACTTCGTTCAGGGCGGCAACATGCTCCGCAATAAGCTCCTGTTCAATTTCCGGACAGCCGTTTTTTTCGACAAAGAAATAATCGAAATTTTCAAAAACCCATTCTCCGATGTTTCCACTGATATACTCCGTAACCGAAAAAACAAGGTTTAATTTATCATCAAAAATCGCTTCGTCCGGAGTAAGGGCAATGGCGTGGTTCTTATCTATAACATACAAATATTTTTTATATGCTTCCGAACTGCTGTTTTCCGGGTCAAAATTTTTCCAGCCGAGCAAAACCGTTGTTTCGTCCGCAACGGGCAGGTTTTCCGGCGAAGGAAAATCTTCCGGATAGAAGGACGAAACATCGGGCTTATCGTTTTTATGAAAATCCAGACTTTTGTTTATCAACGAAAGATATTCTTTGTGGTTTTCAGAATAATAAAGCTCATAAGCTTCTTTTTCCACAACATAGTCATTTCCCTCCGAAATTTCCGCTTCTTCCGAACCGAAGCTTCCACCGAAAAATCCGTCAAAATATTCCTTTGACCAGCTTTCGACATTCTGATTCAGATAACCCGTATTCACAAAAGCAAGAATCGCTTCCTCTTCGATAATAAGAACCGACGGTTCAAAAATGATTGCGTGATTTTCGTCAATTATATAAACGTATTTAACATAACCGTCCGCCCATGAATTTTCGGAAAGCTGTTCGGTGTTTTTCCAACCAAGCAAAACGTTTTTTTCGTTTGCTTCCGGAAGGTTTTTAACAGTGGGAAAATCCTCCGGATAAGCGGGGTGGTGGTTCGGCATTTCTTCAAATGTTCCGTTTTTATAACTTTCGATTCTTTGGTTTATTCTTGAAATGTAACTTTCGTGGTCACCGGATTCATAAATTTCCTTTGCCCAGGCTTCCTCGATTTTCGGGTTTTCCTTCCCTTCCAAGTTTTCATCCGCGGAAGTTACAATTTCTTCCTCTTTTTTCTCTTCTTCCGGAACAACCGGAGTTTCCGGTTCCTCGCTTTGGCAGGAACAGAGCAACATCAAAGCAATAAAAACGATAAAAAGTTTTTTGAACACAGAAAAAGCCCCCTTTTATAACACTATCTTACAGTATAATAGTGTCAAAAAGGAGGCTTTTTGTTGCATTATTTTCAATTTTCTTTAAGAATTATTTCCATAAGCACCGGGTTGTGGTCGGAAAATTCAAAACCGCAGTCAAGCGTTTCCGAAGAAACAACTTCAACGTTCGGAGAAACGATAAATCCGTCGATAACATAATGCTGGGCGCTTTCCTTCTCATAAGGTTTGTTCAGCAGACGGCAGGTCGGGGCGTTTTCGTCATAAACATACTGCCAGCCTTCCAGAAGGTCTTTTTCTTCAAGAACGCCGGGTTCCCAAAGTTCGGCGGTAAAAATCGGATATTTTTCTTCCGTTTTTGGGAACATCTGGTTAAAATCTCCGCCGGCAATGACATAATTCCCTTTGGCATATTCGGATTCAAGAACTTCCCAAAGCACCTTTGTCTGGGCAATTTTTCCTTCGCCGTCATCATAGGCTTCAAGATGAAGGTTTACCGTAACAAGCTGCTTGTCCGTTCCTTCGATGTTATGATAAGAAACAAGAAGGCAGCGTTTAAGGTTTGCGGCGGAAACGGGCCAGCTGAACGGGCAAGGAAGGGAAATTCTTTCCGCTTTTTCAATATCATAATCCGAAAGGGTAAGAATTCCGCTGTCAACTTTTCCGATAGGCGGCCAAGGGAAAGGAACAAAATTGCAGACATAGTTGGGTGCAAAAACAACTTCGTTTCCAAAATTTTCCCAAAGCATCTGTCTTTCATTTATAAAAAAGCTTCTCTTGGAGGAATCATCAACTTCCTGGAGCAAAATTATATCCGTATCCGCCTCATCAATAATGCCGATAATACCTTCCATATTTTTGAGCACCAGATTTTCGTCACCGTTGCGGACATTTTTGCCGCCGTCCATGAAGAAATCGGATTCTTTTCCAAGATTTCCGTAACCGATGTTGAAAGTGAGCACTCTAAAGGAATCCTTCGTGCTCAAAGGTCTGTCAGCCATGAACAGATCCTCTATCGGATATGTCGGCATAACGTCGTCCGGCTTATATTCTGTTATTGTAAGCCAGCCGACAAAGCCTGCCGCAAAAACGAGCACCGTGCCGATGAGCACCGCAAGAATTTTGAGCACCGTTTTGATTTTTTGCTTCAAAAATGTCCCTCCCCGCGTTGTTTCTGTTTTTATTATAAATATACTGAAAATAAAATGCAATATTTTATAAAAAATTAATATTTTCTATTGACAAAGCGCATTAAAACGTGTAAAATATCACCTTGTCAAACAAATAATGCCTTATCAAGAGCGGCTGAGGGACAGGCCCTTTGAAGCCCGGCAACCTGCATTTAGTGTGTGGTGCTAATTCCTGCGGATAAAATCCGAAAGATGAGGAACGGTAAAATTGTTCTTAACAAGCGCCCGTTCTTCGGGCGCTTTTTTGTTGACCAAATCCGATTTACATATAATAAAAAAGAAAGGAAAATTTTTATGAGCAGACATTTCTTCACTTCCGAATCTGTTACCGAAGGTCATCCCGATAAAATCTGTGACCAGATCTCCGACGCTATTCTTGACGCACTTCTTGAAAAAGATCCCAGTTCCCGTGTTGCATGCGAAACCACCTGCACCACCGGTATTGTTTCCGTAATGGGTGAAATCACCACCAACGCATATGTTGATATCCAGGGAATCGTTCGCGAAACCGTTCGTGAAATCGGTTACGACCGTGCAAAATACGGTTTTGACTGCGACAGCTGCGCAGTTATCACCTCCATCGACGGCCAGTCCGCAGACATCGCTCTCGGCGTTGACTCTGCCGAAGAACAGAAAGAAGGTTCTTCCGACGATGCGGATACCACCGGTGCCGGTGACCAGGGCATGATGTTCGGTTTTGCCTGCCGCGAAACCCCCGAACTTATGCCCATGCCCATCAGCTTTGCACACAAACTTGCTCTTCGCCTTACCGAAGTTCGCAAAAACGGAACTCTTCCCTATCTTCGTCCCGACGGCAAAAGCCAGGTTACCATTGAATACGAAGGCAACAAACCCGTTCGTGTTGAAGCTGTGGTAATCTCTTCCCAGCACAGCGCAGAAGTTTCTCTCGAAACTATCCGCGAAGATATCAAAAAACACGTTATCGATGCCATCATTCCCGCTGAGCTTATGGACGAAAATACCAAGATCTTCATCAACCCCACCGGCCGTTTTGTAGTAGGCGGACCTCACGGTGACAGCGGCCTTACCGGACGCAAAATCATTGTTGATACCTACGGCGGTTATTCCAGACACGGCGGCGGCGCATTCTCCGGAAAAGACCCGACCAAGGTCGACCGCTCCGCAGCATATGCTTCCAGATGGGTTGCAAAAAACGTTGTTGCGGCAGATCTTGCTGAACGCTGCGAGATCCAGCTTGCATATGCCATCGGCGTTGCACACCCCGTTTCCGTAATGGTCGAAACTTTCGGCACCGGAAAATATTCCGACGAAGAAATTTCCGCAGCAGTTCAGAAAGTTTTCGATCTTCGTCCCGCAGCGATCATCAAAGCTCTTGACCTTCGCAAACCCATTTACCGTCAGCTTGCCGCTTACGGCCACATGGGCAGAGAAGAACTTGGCGTTGCTTGGGAAAAAACCGACAAAGTCGAAGAACTCAAAGCTTGCTTTGCTTAAACCTTTGGTTAAAACAAATCAACAGGCCGGTCATTGAAAATGACCGGCCCTTTTTGTTATTATTATGTTGAAAGGAGCTGACAGCCCATGAATCTTGAAATCGGCGCAAGAATAAAACAACTCCGCAACGCCGCCGGAATGACCCAGGAACAGCTTGGAAACGAACTTTCCGTTTCCGCCCAGGCGGTTTCAAAATGGGAAAGCGGAACAACAACTCCGGATATTCAGCTTTTGCCGGAAATTTCCGTTCTTTTCGGCGTTACCATTGATGAACTTTTTTCCATGACTGACGAAAGCCGCATTGAACGCATTGAAAACATGGTAGATAATCTGCATTTTATTCCTGAAAAAGAATTTGCAGATTCCGAAAAATTCCTTAAAGAAAAACTTTCCGATGAAAAATCAAAGGCAAAAGCGTCCCTTGTTCTTGGCGAACTTTATTCAAAACGTGCTTCCGAATACAGCGAACTTGCTATGAACATCGGAAAAGAAGCTCTTTTCCTCAATCCGGACGAAAAACGTGTTCACAACGTTATTTTCGATTCCGAAGGCGGGCTTTATACCGATTACAACGCTTCGAACCATGTTGAAATAATTGAATTTTACAAAGATTTTCTTGAAAAACACCCGGAAAACCCAAGGACCTATCTCTGGCTTATGGATCTGCTTCTTTCCGACGGAAGAACCGAAGAGGCGAAGGAATATCTTTGGAAGATGGACAAAATCGAGCACAGCTTCCGCACCGATCTCTATCTCGGTCTTATTGCAAAAGCGGAATGCGACCTTCCGAAAGCTCTTGAACATTGGAACAGCATGACCGAAGAATTTGACTATTGGCTTTCCTGGTCATGCAAGGGCGACCTTTTTGCAAGGCTCTGCCGTTTCGATGAAGCGATGGTTTTTTATGAGCATGCACTTGAACTTCAGGAACCGCCGAGATATATGGATATTCCGGAATCCATGTCTTTTATTGCGGAAGCGACAGGAGATTACGAAAAAGCCATTGAATACCGGAAACTTGCAATAGAAATCTGCGAAAAGGAATGGAACATAACCGAAGGCGAATGGGTTGATATCCACAAACGTGAAATTGAACGCCTTATGGATAAAATAAGGATATAAAAAACGCGGTCGGCCGACCGCGTTTTTTCATTCGGTTATTTTCTTATAATGTTCTTTCATGCATCGGAAAGTTTCCTCGCTTAAATCGTGTTCGATCTTACAGGAATCTTCCAGCGCGGTTTTTTCATCAACGCCGATGGCCATAAGGAATTTTGAAATTACGATATGGCGTTCATAAACGCTTTCGGCAATGGCTCTTCCCTTTTCCGTAAGGGTTATCATATAATCTTCGTCCATGTTGATATAACCGTTTTCACGGAAGTTTTTCATGGCAACGGAAACGGTCGGTTTAGAATGTCCAAGTTCATTGCAGATATCAATCGAACGGACCTGTCCGTTTCTTTTCTGGATCACAAGTATGGCTTCAAGATAATCTTCTCCGGATTGTCTTATCTGCATAAAAAATCCACCCTTTCCATAGAATATATATGTATCTTACTATAAAAATCCGATTTTTGCAAGTCGGTTTGGGTTTTGAAAATTTTCCCACAAAAAATTTGACAAAATTAAAGAATAACGCTATAATATTATAGTTAACTTAATACCGAGGTGTAGCGCAATTGGTAGCGCGCCTGCTTTGGGAGCAGGATGCTGCAGGTTCGAGTCCTGTCACTTCGACCATATTAGCACGATGGTTTTGATACGAAACCATCGTGCTTTTTTATATTGGTTGATATTCACACAGAAATTTGATATAATCTATTCGACAAACTTGAATTTGGAGGTGAGGTTTAATGCACGAAAACCTTATTACGAATTTGACATCAAAAGACGATAAATACGCTTGTGCTATTGCTGATAAAATCATATCCGAGAGTCAAGATACCGATGAATGGTATGGATACTTTGATACCTTTGCTTCGCTGCTTAATCATCCTAAATCGTTGGTAAGAAATCGTGCATTGCACATTCTTGCCGCCAATGCTCAGTGGGATGATAATAACCGCTTTGATACTATTCTATCAGAGTATCTTTCACATATTACGGATGAAAAACCGATTACTGCCAGACAATGCATTAAGGCTCTTGCGCAAGTAGGTATGGCAAAACCACAATACATTCCAAGGATACTGTCCTGTTTTCATGGCGCTGATTTATCGAAGTACAAGGACAGTATGCGACCCCTGATTGAAAAGGACATGGAAGAAACTGAAAGATTACTAACTGAGTAAAT
>JAGBAZ010000014.1 GCA_018110905.1 Oscillospiraceae bacterium | reverse complement strand
CCAAAAGCTTAACAATTACATTTATTACTACAACAATGACAGAATTTCTCTCAAATTAAAAGGAATGAGTCCTGTGCAATTCAGAACTCATTCCTCATAATCTTAATATTCTTTTGTCTAATCTTTGGGGTTCACTTCATTTGCGGGGCTTTTTTTATTTTGTTGAAATCAAATAAAAGCTATGATAAAATTAAAATGGAAAAGGAGGCGGATTTATGAATAATAAAGACGAGATAGTTTTTATAAGGAAAGCTGCGGTAAACCTTCTTGGAAATAATAGTGAAACGGAAAAGTTTATAGAAGAAAATATTTCTGAAAGTTTTAAAGATGTTTCGGAAAAAATTCATAAAGAAGCCTTTTTGAATTTAAAAAAGGGAGAAGGTTTTGAAAACACCGAAAAAATCTTCGAAGAACTTAAAGAATGTATTTTGGAAAGCGGAAAAGAAGTTTCAAAAGAAGAAATTACAGAAGAAATTGAAAAATGGCTTTTTGGAAAGAAAAAAAGCGAGGCTTCGCTTTTTATAAGAAGATATTGGTTCGGAGAAAGAAAAGCCGTTCTTTCTGCTGCAGCTTTTTTGTCTTCGGAAAAGCTTGAACAGAAACTTTTAAAATTAAGAAAAAGTCTTTGCAAATGTTTTGAAGAAAAGAAAATTGCAGTAAGCAGCCCGGAACAGATTTTTTATGCGCTTTCCGGAATTGATGAAAAACTTGTTCGGAATGCGCAAAAACAAAAATGGAAAAAACCGATATACAAACTTTGGCAATTCTGGGCAGCGGTCGGTTTTATAATCTTTTCGATTTTTGCTGCGGCTTATATAAATATCCAAAGCGAAAAGAACAGCGAATATAATTATTATTTCCGTGACTGTGTCCTTAACTGGAGCGATTCAAACTATAGTTTCAAAGAACTTGAAGATTCGATAGAATATGATGTTTCGCGAAATTTCGGTTATATGAGAAAATCTATAGAGAAGGAAGGCACTATTCCGGTTTTTAAAGATTACCAAAATTTTATAGGGACCGGGTATTACAGTGCGGAAGGCGAACTTCGAAGACTTTCACTTACATGGGAACATCTTGCCTATATGGGATTCGGCTACAGAAAGATCAGGATTTCTTTCGTTCCGGGAACTGAAGATGAAGTTCCCGCAAGCATGAAGCTTCCGATTACGGAAGCCGGTCGGGCTATCCCGAAAGTAACGACCGTTTCCACCCGCGACGGCATAACGATTTACGGCGTGACAGACGGAAGAGCGGTTATGGTGGAAAGTGCGAACGCTGAAAAACGTGTGCGCAAGCTTATGTTTTTTAAAGACGGATACTGGATCGAGATGGACGGCCTCAGAATGGGAGCAAAGGATATGGGAGAATTTCTTGAATGGCTGTTTGAAGATGAAATTGAACTTGGAAGATTTGAAAATCTTAAGCAATAATAAAACCAGGCGTACTGCAAACTGTGCGCCTGGTTTTTTATGTTATGCAAGATGAACAAGACTTTTGGTATGAAGTGAATTTCCGTATTTTTCGTAAAGGCGTTTTGCCATGCATGGAACGTCCTTTGTACCATAAGCCGAGGCTTTAGGATCGGTATGTGAAGCGCCGTAAAAACCAACAACACTTTTTCCATCAAGAGATTCGAATTCCCGAATGAAGTTTTCTGTCATTGTTTTTTCTCGGTAAAGTCTGTTGTTATTTCGGTAATAAATTTCACCTTGTTTGATAGATTTGAGAGTGAATTCATATTTTTCAGAATCCTCAAATCCATTTTCCTCAAGATATTTAAGATATCTCTGTCCGGAAGTTTCATATTGATGTCCAATATCTGTACCGTGGAAAATTGTTTCGGGACAGCTTTCTTTTATTGATTTATAAAAATTATAACTATATTCGTTATAACCCGCGGTGCCCCGCCAATCTTCAAAAAGTTCGTTCAGAATTTTATCGTCATTGCTCTGCATCCAAAGGTTCAAAAGCTCTCCGTGATAATATGCCAGTTCCACAAAAAGGTGTCGATAGCCCAAATCGTAATGCTTTTGCCAGATTTCCAACTCTTTATCAAGAACCTTTTCGTTTCCATGAGATTCTCCGTAAAGATAAACAGCGCCCGAATCGTAAGAATCAATTTTTGAACAACCGGAAAATATCAGGAGGAAACAAATAAGAATTAAGAAGCTTTTTCTCATTTTTTGTCTCCTTAAAGTGTATAGTATATATAATATACTATCATTTAAAAAAGATGTCAACAAAAAAACCGCTGACATTAAATCAGCGGTTTCTGGTACGCCCGACGGGAATCGAACCCACGCTCCCGGCTCCGGAGGCCGGTGCTCTATCCACTGAGCTACGGGCGCAAATTTATATAAATAAGTATATCAAAAATTTTTTTAAATTCAAGCAAAAAAAATCGAAAAAAGGGGTTGACATTTGTTTTTGAGTTTGCTATAATAACAAAGCTGTCACTTCGAGTGACACGAAAGCGAAGGACCTTGAAAATTGAACAACAGAATTGAAGAAAAAGAATTAAACCCTTGTATTCATTTGAGTAAATTCCAAAAGTAAAAGCAAGTCAGTGAGACTTGATGCTTGGAAAAAACAGACT
>JAGBAZ010000013.1 GCA_018110905.1 Oscillospiraceae bacterium | reverse complement strand
CGCAAAAACAAAAGATTCCATATAATGCTCCCTTTAAAAATGCGCCCTTAAAAGGCGCATTTTTTTATTTATCTATCATCATTTTAACAATTTCCGAATCCGTCTGCTTCATTCCCACTTTTCCGATGTGTCCGACGCTTCGGATCGTCTTTCCGGCGTCGCTCTGAATAATTCCGGTGTTAGCCTGATAAACTTTTCCTTTCATAGCAAGAACATGGGCAAAAAGCGCCGCATCAAGAGCAGAAGCAATTTTTGCCGCACAGGAAGATTTTGCACCGTCACAAATAATTCCCGGAATATCCGCAAGGGTGTTGTCAATGGTATTTTTAATCTGTTCAACCGTTCCGCCGTCAATATAAGTAATTGCGGCGCCTGCGGCGCAGCTTGCGGAAACAGCACCGCAAAAAGCGGAAAGTTTTCCGATATATTCTTTCTGAAAAACTGTCAGCAAACTTGAAAAGGCAAGTGCCCGGAACATTTTTTCTTCCGGAAGATTCTTTTCCCTTGCGTAAACAATAACCGGAACGGAAGAAGCAATTCCCTGATTTCCGCTTCCGGAAGTGATGATTACCGGCATATTGCAGCCGCACATTCTTGCTTCGGAACCTGCCGCGGCAAAAGCCTTCATCTTTGTAAAAACGGAATCCGGGTTCATTTCAAGCATCTCTTTTCCGATCCCGATTCCAAATCCGCCTTCCATTCCAACATTTGCAATAGCCATGTTGCATTCTATCTGGCGTCTTGCAAATTTTTCGATTTTTGAAAGTTCAACTTCGTTTGCAAAAGCAAAAATATTTTCGACGGAAAGCTTGTTCCTTTCGGAAAAAACCGCCATTTCTCCCGCGTCCTCTTTTCCAAAGATAACTTCCCCGTTTTTGGAAATTCTTACAATGTTCGTGTGGCTGTGGCGAACTTCAACCTCCGCGTTTTCTTTTCCTTTTTCAAGCCGGATTATAAAATGAAGCGGAATAGGAGATTCCAGATATTCAACAACACAGCTTCCGCTTTCAATAAATCCAACCGATTCGGAAAGTCCTTCCGGAGTGACCGCCTCAAGAACCTCCATCTCTCTCGAAACATCTCCGCAAAGGGCGCCGAGAACGCAGGCGGCTTCAATTCCGGTCATTCCGCCGGAATTTGGAATGCTTACGCAGCGGACGTTCTTGATCATATTTCCGCTGCATTTTGCAATAATTTTTTCCGGAACGGCGCAAAGAACTTCCTTTGCCTTTGCCGCAGCAAAAGCAAGGGCAATGGGTTCCGTACATCCCATTGCGGGAATAAGTTCCTCTTCAAGAATGTCGAGAAAATCCTTTTCAACTTTTTTGCAAAGCATCTGGAAAACCGCCTCCGGAAAACAAATTCTGATTATATAATAACCCTTCGGAGTATTTTTTGCAATATTATAAAAAATCTCTTTTTTGTGACAAAATCACGGAAAAATCTTCCCGCTCCGGGTATAATAAAATCAAATAAATCATAAAGGAGGACTAAACAATGTCCGTTATCAATATAAACAAACACAGTTTTAAAAAAGAAGTTCTTGAATCCGAAAAACCCGTCCTTCTGGATATCTGGGCACCCTGGTCCGGAAGAAATTCCAAAAATCTTGCGGAGGAAATCGCTTCCGAAAGGGAGGATATAAAAGTTGTCCGAATGAACGCCCACGATTCCCCGGAACTTTCCGCCGCGCTTAATATAAAACACGTTCCGTCAATGGCCCTTTTCAAAAACGGAAAAATAATTTCCCGCACCATCGAAACAGGAATAAAAGCAAGCATACTTGCGATTCTTTGATTTATGGTGTAATATGAATTTATAGATTTATCCGGAAGGAGAGAAAAATCATGAAAGTTATAATTGTCGGAGGAGTTGCCGGCGGAGCCACCGCCGCCGCAAGAATTCGCCGCCTTGATGAAAAAGCGGAGATAAAGGTGTTCGAGCGAAGCGGATATGTTTCCTATGCAAACTGCGGTCTTCCCTATTATATCGGCGACGTTATCACCGATCCTTCCGAACTGACTCTCCAGACTCCCGAAAGCTTTCTCCGCCGTTTCCGGGTGGAAATGAAAACCCGCCACGAAGTTATCGATATAAACCCAAGCGCAAAAACCGTTTCCGTAAAAAATCTTGAAAACGGAAACATCTTTGAGGAAAAATACGATAAGCTTCTTCTTGCTCCGGGCGCAAAACCTTCCGTTCCGCCAATACCGGGAGTAAATTCTGAAAGAATTTTTACTCTCCGTACCGTTGAAGATACCTTCCGTATCAAAGATTTTGCAAATTCCGAAAAACCAAAATCCGCCGCGGTAATCGGCGGAGGTTTTGTCGGCGTCGAACTTGCGGAAAACCTCAAAAACCTCGGAATGGAAGTCACCCTTATCGAAAGCGCAAAACAGCTTCTTTCTCCCTTTGATTCCGATATGGCAGCTTTCATCCATTCCGAAATCCGGAAAAACGGAGTAAATCTTCTTCTCGGTTCGGCAGTCGAAGCTTTTTCCGAAAGCGAAAACGGAATCGATATTCTCCTTAAAGGCGGAAAAATCCATGCGGATATGGTCGCCCTTGCGATCGGGGTTTCCCCGGAAAATTCCCTTGCAAAAAAAGCCGGACTTCGTACCGGAATCCGCGAAAGCATAATAGTAAACGAAAAAATGGAAACTTCCGTTCCCGATATCTATGCCGTGGGCGATGCTGTCCAGGTTAAAAATTCCGTGACCGGGGAAGATTCCCTCGTTTCCCTTGCTGGTCCCGCGAACAAACAGGCAAGAATTGCTGCGGATAATATCTGCAAAATCAAAAACAGCGTTTATAACGGCGCTCTCGGAACTTCCGTTATAAAAATTTTCGGCCTGACTGCCGCTTCCGTCGGAATAAATGAAAAAACCGCAAAAGCCGCCGGAATAGATTTTGATAAAGTAATTCTTTCGCCGATGAGCCATGCTGGTTATTATCCCGGCGGAAAAGTTATGACCATGAAGGTCCTTTTCGAGAGAAAATCCTTCCGCCTTCTCGGCGCGCAAATTATCGGCTATGAAGGCGTTGATAAACGAATCGACGTTATCGCCACCGCCATGAAAGCAAAAATGAAGGCTACCGAACTCAAAGAGCTTGAACTTTCCTATGCTCCGCCCTATTCTTCTGCAAAAGATCCGGTCAATATGGCGGGATTCATGATAGATAATGTTGCGAACGGAACCCTTAAACAGTGGTTCATTCCCGATCTTGAAAAACTTTCGAAAACCGCCTGCACCCTTCTTGATACAAGAACCGTCGGCGAATATAACCGCGGCCATATCGAAGGCTTCAAAAACATTCCCGTTGATGAACTTCGTGAACGCCTTTTCGAAATCGAGCCCGGAAAACCCGTTTATGTGATCTGCCAGAGCGGTTTAAGAAGCTATATCGCAAGCCGTATCCTTGAAGGAAACGGCTTCACCGCCTATAACTTTGCCGGCGGTTTCCGTTTCTATGATGCGGTTATGAACGATAAAACCCTTATCGAATCTTCCTTCCCCTGCGGAATGGATAAATAAAGTTTCATCGGTGCGTTTTTGTCCGCCAAAAGCGCACCAACAATTCATCAAAAGGTTGAAACACCGCCTTTTTGTGCTTTAATAAAAAGCAGAGAAAGGCGGTGTTTTTTTGTCACTATATATAAATTCCTTTGAATTTGCTTCCGCTGCTGATGAAGCGGATTTTATCTTAAACCAACGCCGAACCTGCTACAGCGGCTATTATCCTTTCAAAATTTTCCCGGAAAAGAATTTTTCGCGGATAGATTTTTCTCCGGTAACGATCTTCTATGGCGGAAACGGCTCCGGAAAATCCACCGTTCTCAATCTTATCGCGGAATCCGCCGGAATAACGCGCCATTCGCCTTTTTCCGGCGGTGCTTTTTTTGAAAACTATCTCGGATATTGCAGCATGTTTTCAAAAGCGGAAATTCCGCAAAACAGCCAGATTTTAACAAGCGACGATGTTTTTGATTATCTTCTCAATGTCCGCTGCCTTAATAACGGAATCGATAAACGAAGGCTCGAACTTTTTGATGAATTCACCGAAAAAAGAACCACGCCCTATCGTTTCGGCGGAATGGAAGATTATGAAAATATGAAGGAAATCGTTGACGCAAAGCGAAAACACAACACTCAATCAAATTTTGTCAACAAGCGCCTTATGAAAAACATCGATATGTTTTCAAACGGCGAAAGCGCCCTTAAGTTTTTTACCGAAAGAATAACTTCCGATGCTGTTTATCTTCTTGACGAACCGGAAAACAGCCTTGCTCTACCCCTTCAAAAGGAACTTATGGAATATGTTTCGGATTCCGCAAGGTTCTTCGGCTGTCAATTTATAATCGCAAGCCATTCGCCGGTTTTTCTTTCAATTCCCGGGGCAAAAATTTATGACCTTGATTCAAAACCGGTTTGTGAAAGAAAATGGACCGAACTTCCGAACGTAAGAATGTTTTTCGATTTCTTCATGGAACATAAGTCGGAATTTGAAGAATAAATATTCCCTTGCCAATCCTTCCGAAATATGTTTTAATGTTTTTATAAAAATTTTTTAAAAAGGCGGTTTTTATGAAAACAAAAAATTGGCTTTTAAGTATCCACAGCGATGGAACAGATGATTTTCTGAGCAACCCTTCGCCAAAAATCGGCGATAAAATAAAAGTCCGGCTTCGAATGGTGAAAAATTCTTCGGTAAAACACGTGCTCATTCTTTCTTTCCCCGACGGAATTGAGCATTTCGAGGAAATGTCCGTGCTCAAAACCGAACATGGCCTTGTTTATTACGAAGCGGAACTCGAAATTTCCGAAAATCGGCTTCAATATCAGTTCTATATTGTCTGCGACGATATAATTTATTACTATACTCAAAACGGAATCACAACCTATATTCCCGACCACACCTATGATTTTGTGATCCTTGCGGACTATGAGCAGCCGGAATGGGTAAGAGATTCCGTCTTTTATCAGATTTTCCCGGAGCGTTTTTGTAACGGAAACCCCGAAAACGACGTCAGAACCGGCGAATATGCTCAAAACGGTTTTGAAACAATAAAGATCGAAAATTGGGAGAAAACTCCTCTTGATTATGAGCACGGCCATTGCCTTGATTTCTACGGTGGCGACCTTGAGGGCATAATCCAAAAAATCCCCTATCTTAAAAAACTCGGAATAACCGCTCTTTATCTCAATCCGATTTTCGTTGCGCCCTCCGTCCATAAATATGACTGCCTTGATTATTTCCACGTTGATCCTCATTTCGGCGGCGACAAAGCTCTTGAAAAGCTGAGCATGGAACTGCATAAAAACGGAATGAAACTCGTTCTCGATATTTCCATAAACCATACCGGAACCGACCACAAATGGTTCAACCGCGACTGTGCCTGGTTCCCAAAAAGCGTCGGCGCATACAATAATCCCGAATCGGAAGAACGCGGATACTATTTCTTCGGCGAAAACAACAGTTATCTCGGCTGGTTCAATGTGGAAACAATGCCCACCCTAAACTATACTTCTGAATCTCTTCGCAAAAAAATCTATAAAGCAGAGGATTCCGTGCTCAAAAAATGGCTCAAACCGCCATACAGTATCGATGGCTGGCGGTTCGACGTTGCCGATGTTTTTGCACGCAACGGAAAAACCCAGCTTGATAGGGAACTCTGGCCGGAAATCTGTTCATCAATAAAAGCAGAAAACCCGAAAGCATATATCCTTGCGGAAGATTGGGGCGATTGCCCGGAACATCTCCAAGGCGACCAATGGGATTCCCCGATGAACTATTATGCCTGCGCAAGACCGATACGCCAATTTTTCGGCGAACCGGATCTTTTTATGACAAGGCACCCGCTTTTGCGCGGCGTTCCATATAAAATGACCGCCGATGACCTTAAAAACCGTGTTATGGAACATTTTGCAAAGCTCCCCTTCGCAATGTGGGAAAACCAGTTCAACCTTATCGACAGCCATGATGTCGGCCGCCTCCATAACAACCCGAAAATCAGTTCCGAACAATACCGCGGCGCCGTTATTTTCCAATTTATGCTCACCGGCTCTCCTTCCGTTTATTACGGCGATGAAGCCCAAATCGAAGGTCTTACCGAAACCACGGAAGGCTGCCGCTATCCAATGCCCTGGAATTTGGATTTTGAACAAACCGAAAATTACAAGCTTTACAGCAAAATCATAAAGCTCCGGAACAAAACAAAAGCTCTCCGCCGCGGCGGAATGAAATTCATTTATTCCGAAGGAAGAACTTTCGCCCTTGCCCGTTTCTATAAAGATGAAGCTTTTGTCGCGGTGATTTCCAACGAAGATACCGAAACAAAAATAAAACTTCCCCTTTGGGCAATCGGCGCAAAAACACCGAAAACCGAAGTTTTTGAAAAAACACCCGATTTCACCGAACTTTCCGAAGGTGAAATCGAACTTACCGTAAAACCCGGCGAATCCTTCCTTTTCGAATGTGAAATGTTATAAAGGATATCCGCTTTCTCTATAAGGCTCGAATTTTCAATAAGTCCGAAATTGTGATAGGCAAAAAGGCTGTAAAAATCAAACTGATAGTTGTTTTTGGGTCTTATGGGGTTTTCGCTGTCTGCCAAAATTTTCCGGCTATAAGTTTTCTGTGCGTTAAAGAATGCTCTGCGTCTTTTCCGATATAGCCAGAATCATGCAGAACACTTACATTAAGTCCCGGTTTTTTCCCATTCAATAAGAAAATTTTTATTGTAACCTGCCGATTCGCCATGAACAAAGTTTGTTTCATCGCTTACCGTAAGAGTAAACGCAAGGTCTTTTTTCTGCCAGGGTCTTCGTTAATGATTTTAAATGCAAAAACCCAATGGTCACTGTAAGGTTCTGTTTCTCCAACAGCGGAAGCGGAATTTTTTCTTCCTTTTGCTGAAATTTATCAATATCTTTTATTACAAACCTATTAAATATAAAAAACAATTAACTCTGTGCTTTTTTGCATACACAAATTCATAATAAAAAAACGGATAACCATTTTTCTCATGGTTATCCGTTTTCATTAATTTACACGGCCTTTGAGCACGGTGTTCAAAATCCGAGCATGGGCGAGATGCGGGTGATGAGCATGGCGATGTTCATGTGTATTATTCCTTTTCGCGGAGCGTTTTTTATTTTTTATCGCATCGTATTGCAACACGAAAGGTTCCTGCCGAATTACAGGTGAAAAGAGTAAGATCCCAGCCGCTTGTCATTTCCTCAACCGCCTCCGGCGGAAGCACTTCCGCTGCGGCAACGGAATAAAAGAACCTGTTTCCGTCAATATCTGTAAAAACAACCTCGTCCCCGGCAGAAAGATTTTCAATCTCCCGGAAATGTGATTTATAGTTATGCGCCGCAATGACCATGTTATCAAGATAGGCAGAGCCGAAATAACGGCAGGGCGCAATTTTAAGATTCGGATAGCTCCATTCGCTGATAACCGGAAGATCAAGCGCGATTTTGGGAATTTCCAGAGTTCCTATATATTTTGTTCCGTCGATTTCCGTTTCCGGCATATCCATTTCCGGGTTCAGAATGTAATCCGGGATTTCCGTTTCGGCGGCATTTTCAAAAATTCCGGTTTCTTCCTTGATAACAATCTGCTGTTCAAGAACCGATACCGCATTTTCAGAAAAAGTTTTCGCGTTGTTTTCCTCAATAATGTTATACGCGGAAAGGCTTGCCGCCGCAAAAACAAAAACAGCCCCGATTAAGATTAAACCTGTTCCTCTTTTATTTTTCATAGCCGCCTCTTCTTCTGAAAATTCCCGCAGCAACAAAAAGAAGTCCTATTCCAAAAAGCACCGGAACAGGCCACCAGAGCTGGCCGGTCTGGGGAAGTTTCGGTTCATCCGGATCTTTCGGGGGTTCCGGTTTTTCCGGCGGTTCTGGTTTTTCAATACTGTTTTCGATTAAAAAAGTAATACCTTCTTTTGTGATGCGGACTTTATAGCTGTCCGGAACTTTTTCTGAAACTGTCCAGCGGTGACCTTCATCAAGCTTTTCCCAGGTATGGCGCCAGTTACTGTCCTTGCTGAGTTTTACGGTATCGTAAAGTTCGCCGTCACAAAACAGATATACGGTAATTTCTTTTGGACGCAAAAATTCGTATCCCTTATCGTTCCAGATTTTAAGGACTTTTCTTGTCACAAAGCTGTCCGCGCTGCCGTCCGGAATGGAACTGTGTTTCGGTTTTATTGAAACATCATAATCCCAGATATTGTTTTCGTTATCCAAAGCCGGAATCTGTATAATTGCGGTTTCCGCAAAGTAAGTGTATCCGTCAATGGAAACGGGATTTCCGATAACAAGATAAAGTCCCGGCTTCAATCCCTCCAAAACTAAAATTCCTTCGGAGTCCGTTTTTCCGCTTACAGCCGGAGCAACTTTGTTCTGGAAAATGAAACTTTCGAGCGTCATGACCAAAGCGCGCCACGCTTCATCATTCACTCCGGTTATGTTTACATTAAAACCGCTGAATTCCTCGGTGACGATGAATTTTCCGTTTTCGGTTATGTTTGCAATAAGATAAACCGAAAATTCAGCGTCGGAAAGGTTTTTCTCTCCTTCACGGAAAATTATTTCAAGGCTTGATCCCCGCTGCGGATCGATTTTTCCCGAAACCGCAAAAACCTTTGCAGAAGCGCAAAACAGGATTATGAGCATAAGCAATAAAGCCAAAAATCTTTTAGATTTCGTCATAACCATCACCTCCGCTTTTTTTCTTTGGAATCATTATCTTAACAAACAGGGCAAGAAGAATAGGCACCGCGACAATCGGCGCAATGATAAGGGGTTCGATCTGTACCGCCTCGGAAACAACCCGGATATTCTTTGATTCCTCCGGATTTTCAACCCTCTCTCCCCGAACAAGAATTCTGTGTGTATTAATCGCATATGGAGTGCATGTTATAAGGGTACAGTAATCCTTTTCTTTTTCGATTAAAAGGCTGTCTGTTTCGTGGGGTTCAACAATCATAATGCTGTCAACCTCATAGGTAAAAACCTCGTCAAGAACACGAAGAATAAAAATATCCCCGACAACAACTTTATCAAGATCGGTAAAAAGCTTTGCGGAAGGAAGGCCCCTGTGTCCGGAAAGGACGCAATGGGTGCCTTTTCCTCCGACAGGAAGGCTTGACCATTCAAGATGACCCACCGCAATCTGCAGAACGGAATCATCTGTTCCGTGATACACCGGAAGGGTGCAGTTTATTGCCGGGATTTCGATATATCCCATAATTCCGATTCCGGAAATATCGAGGAGCTCGTCGTATTCGGCTTTCTGTTCATCGCTCAGCAAATATGGATTTCTTCTTCCGATAAGTTTTTCGTTATACGCTCTTGCTTCGGAAAGAATCCGGTCATATTTTTCCTCATCAAGGTTGTCTATCTGCTTTGTGTAGTCAACAATTACCTGTGACTGGGTAAAGGAGTTCCAGTAATCGCTGAAAGAGGGGTAAATAAGCAAGGACAGACCTGCAATAAGGATCAATATTAACAATAAGTTTGTTTTGTTCTTCATTGCAGACCTCTCCTTGCCGCACAGCTGTTTTTATGACAGCTGTGCGGAATTTTAATATTTAATACTGATCAGTATCGACCGATCATCTGTTGCTCATGCGTTTTTTGGTTACAAGGAAAACAAGGGATCCTGCAACAAGAATGCCGCCAACAACATAGAAAAGGGTGGTGCCGATGCCGCCGGTTTCGGGAAGCATGGAACCGGTTTTGTTAACTACGTGAACACCGGAACCGGTGGAATAAATGCCGTCGTTGAAAATAGCATTAAGGTCATTGTCACTGATGATAAATTTGGTGCGGGTGGTAAGTTTGTTATAACCTGCAGGGGAAACAGTTTCTTCAAGATAATAAGTACCGTTGTCAAAACCGATTACTCTGATCATACCCTTGCCGGAATCGTTGGTAACAACAATGGATTCGCCTGCTTCGGTGGACAATGCACGGCGGTAAGTATTATCGTTAACTTTTACAACAGCAACTTCGTTTCCGTCGGTAGCTGCATCATAAATTTTGAATTCTGCGCCGGGGATAAGGTTATTCTGGCTATCGGTTTTTACGATATCGAATTCAAAAGTTTTGGTTGTTACGGAATCTTCAGAAGTTTTGTGGTCAACACCATAGCTGAGGATAGCATTGTTGGTGTAGGTATCATAAGAAACGATTGCTTCTTCGGTGATTTTTGCGGAATAGGAAATAATTACTTTATCGTTGGTTTCAAGTTTGTCGCAGAAAGACTGAATGAATCTGATTTCGAAAGTGCAGGTATCGCCAAGACCGTTGGTTACAACTTCGTAATCGGCGGCGGGAACGATTTCTTCTTTTACACCGGGAACAACATGCTGGATGCTTACGGAACCTTCGTTGAAGGAAAGGCCGGTGGACATGGTATCATGGAGAACATAGTTCTGTGCGCCCTGGTGTACGTTGATGGTTACGCGGTAGTTTATGTCCTGACCGACTTCTGCAGTGTTGTTTGCGCCCCACTGTCCGGTGGAGTCTTCCTGAACCTGTTTATCAATGGTGGGAGCGCCGTTTTTTGCGTTGATGGAAGCATCAGGGTTGGTGGTGGTAAGACCGCAAAGAGCACCCATGGTGGAGTCGATGAGGTAATAACCGAGTTCAAGTCCGGAGAATACGCCGGAGTTTCCGGTAACAACAAACTGGCCGGAAACAGTGGAAGATTTTACGGGGTCAATGCCGTTTGCTTTTGCAAATGCAAGAGCTTTTTTTGCGAAAGCTGCGACGGTGTCATCGTCTTCTGCAGCTGTCCAGGTTACATATCCGTTGCCGTCGATTGCAACATAAGAAAGAGCATCGGAAGTTTCAAAGAATGTGTTCCAGTCGGAGTTTACTTTATAGGAATAAGCACCGGAAACGGAATCGTAGCTTTCGAGGTCAAGAAGTTTATAAATTTCATAAGTGTTTCCTGCGCTGATGCCGTTGATGGTGATGGAACCGGATTCTGCTGCGAAAGCAGTGATTCCAAGGGAGAAAACAAGTGCAATTGCAAGGATAAGACTTGCGATTTTTGTAAGTTTCATTTTTACAAAGTCCTTTCTTTTTTGATTTTTTATTTCCGAATTTTTTGAAACATATTTAATGCGTTTCAGGAAGAATCCTCCTTTCCACGCTTTTTACAGAAGTTTTTATATATCAGGGTCGTTCCCGACAAAACTGAAAGGAACGTGCCGATGATACCGGGAATAATTCCTCCTCCGCCGGTTTGCGGAAGTTCGTAATACATCCGGTAAACATTTGTTACCGTTGTTTCGTAACGGTTTCCGTCAATGGTTATTTCGCCGTATTCCGGATGCCATTCGGAAGAAATATAAACTTCTTCAACGGAATAAACAATTTCCTTTCCTCCGCTGTCGAATTTCGGAAGATCTTTGAATGTATATGTCCAGCCGTTTTTAAGGCTGAGGTTTGCGCTCATGCCGGAATCTTTTTCGTTTTCAAGGAGCTTCATTGTTACAACAAGCTGCTCGTAATCCTTTACCGAAGCAAAGTTTCCGGTGTCCCAGGCTTTGTTTACCTTGAAGGAAACGCTGTTTTCAACGGTTACGGGTTCGTTTGTTATAAGGAATCCGTTCGTAACGGTTTCTCCTCCGCTTTCTTCATAAAGAGTAAGCTGCGGAGAACCGGAAGGATGTTCTATCGACTGGATTGTTTTCCCGTTGCCCCAATCCATATATCTCATTGTACCGCTATCGTTATAAGCGATTTTTTTATCTATAAAAAGAAGAGATGTATCGCCCGGAGGACTTTTGCCTACTCCGAAAACCCGGCTTCCGGAAGAATAATAGAACTTCTGTCCGGCTTCATTGGTAAGGGTGATGTTATCTCCGTTTACCGTTGCTTTCCATCTTCCTTCGGGAACGGTTTTCATTTCCTCAAAGTTCCAGTACCATTCAATTCCGCCGCTTTCAGTAGCTCTCAATGTTCCTGCACCGGATTGTATTACGTAGGTTTTTCCGTTTTTGAAGGAATCGACCTCGGTCCAGTCTCCTCCGCCGCCGGAAGAAACAAGAGGCGTTATTGTTCCGAAATATCCCGGAACAGTTCCTTCCTCAACGGTATAGGTTACCGGGTTTCCGCTGTCGCCCTTTACCGGAAGGTTTTTCCAGGTGTGGGTCCAGTTGTTCGCCTCACTGAGCACCGCTTCCTGAATCCGGAATCCGTTCGCAAGGATATAGACCGTTATGGAATCCTTTGAATGGTCAATGTTATCGTTCCATTCCTTCACAACGGTTACGGATGTTACCTCGTCGCCGTATTCCTCCTTGCCGTTTGTTGCAACAAGATAGGCTTCGTGGTTTTCAACGTCTATTCTGAATCCGTGGACAGTGAAGCCGCCGGAAAGGTCGCTTCCTTCCGCATCCGGGTTCGGAATAACGTCGAAAGTTGCTGTTCCAAGGCTGTTGAGCTGCATCACGATTATTCCGTTTGCAACTCCGTAGCCGCCGTTTGTGGGATATTTTGTTTCTTTTATGTAGTAGGTGTTGCCGGAGGCAAGTCCCCACATATTCGCAACGCCGTTCTTTACAACAAAGGTGCTCTGTCCTTCCGCGCCGGCTTTGTTTGCCGCTTCGCTTTCCCAAAGGAAGGCTTCCTTCGTGCAGGCTTCGTCGGTATAAACCGTAAATTCCGCACCGTCAAGAAGTTCCCTTGTAAGGACGTCCTCCTTCATTATCTTAAGATGATAACGGGTCGTTATGTTGAATTTGATCTTGCAGTTGGATTGGGAAGCTCCTCGTTCAAGATAGTACATTGTAAGGGTATGCTCACCTGCTCCAATCGATTTTGGAAGAGCGGACGTACTGCCGTTTACCGTAACAACGCCGGTGGAGAAGTTTATGGAACCTTCGAGGGCGTTGTGAATACCGCCGATATCAAGAACAAGAATATCGTCGACGAATACCCACACGTCATCATCTCCGGTGAAGTCGAAAACAAGGTCTTTTCCGTTAAGTCCCTGGTTTACGTTGTTTCCCTGGGAATCCTTTCCTCCCGGGTCGCTTGGAAGAAAGAATTCAATATCGGTTTTAAGTCCGAACCAGTATTCCGAAGTAACTCCGGAACCACCGGTATATTGATAATGGGTCGTTCCGTTATATTCTCCGTACTGACCGTTGTTGCTGTATGTTCCGACCGGTCTTCCGTTTGTGTTTACATAAGGAGAGTTCAGCGGAAGGAAGTCAGCCGTGCTTGAATCCACCGCGCGCTCAAGATAATCATAAACATAAAATCTTTGTGCGCTTCGATTATAGGAAGCCGCGTGATAGAGCGAATCGTAATAATAATATCCGTAATATTCCGTATTGTCCGGGTCGTCGCAATACTGGAAAAGATGGTCGCCGGTTCCGAGATAGTTTCTTCCGGGAACTCCGGGTCCCGTTCCGAAGATTCTTTCCCGGACTTCCGCGCTCAGAAGGTTCGGGTTTGTGTTATCGCCGGTATATTTATTATCGCCGTTATCCGAATTGCTCGGATAAGAAAGTTTTCCGCCGCTCCAGTCGCGGAAAATAAGGTTTCCGGCGCCTTTCTGTGTTGATTTTATGGACCAGGTTTCACTGTGTCCGGAAGCATCAACTGTGACATTTGCATTTACATAAGGGAAGTTGAAGAAAGGACTGTAATCATAAACCCTTGTTGTAATAAAGTCGCTTGTGCTTACCGTTGGGGAAACGCTTGCGTTGAACTGGCCGATATCATAGCTTGCGGGTACCCAGTCCGCATAGAAAACGGTGTTCTTCGTCGGGGATATTTCAGCGCCGGGCAAATAATATTCTCCGTCGATTATATCGTACCAGCCCTGTACTTTATAATTGTATCCGTCCGGAGATTTCCAGTTTTCCGGAAGAATAAAGCTTTCGCCTTTCTTTAGGGAATAACCGATATCATCAGAACCCGCAAGATAATCCATTTCGCCGTTTGTTCCGTCTATCCAGATATAAACCTGGTTTGAACTATCGTAAACGCCGAAGTTGTATATTGCCGCGGCATTTGCGTTTGTTGTCGGGAGGAAGGTACGGTTCGCTTCATCAAGCCTTGCGTAATCGGAACTGTTGCTCCGGATTTTAACCCCGCCGGTTGCGGTGACAACGGTGCTCTGGTAAGCGCCGGAAGTTGTGATTGCGCCGCCGCTATAAGAATATGTGTGCATATATCTTCCGGAGGAAAGGTTTTTTATAAGATAGGTGTTCGTTGACCTTCGTTCAAAGGTCCAGAGAAGTTCGTTCCTGTTGTTTACATTCGCGGTTATAACGCCGTTTGAATCGATATTTATCGGAACGGCTTTTCCCGTTCCGTTGAAGGCGTAATATCCGTTTGCGCCTTTTGTATAGAGGACAAAAGCCTTTGTTCCGGTGAACATTCCGGAACTGTAATCTATGGTGTCCGCAATTTCCATTTCGATAAGGATCGCCATGGACCAGATATATTCAAGTTCCATCAGCTTTTCGCTGTTGGGAACAAACTGACGGTGGTTTTCCGGAAGGTCGGTGTAATATTTATATGCCATTCCCACCTGACGATAAATTTCGGTGAGCCAGGCTTCTTCACCTTCATAATCCTCCGCTTCCTCAAATTCCTCGATTTTAAGATCGATCTCATCCGGGGTCGGGAGTTCGTCTATTATTTTTATGACTTCTTCGATGCGGGCTTTTTCCTCTTCCGTAAGGTTTTCAAAGCTTACCCGACAGTTGTCTGTATGGGAATGTTCCTCGGCTTTGCAAACCGCTTCGCCGTTTTCATCAAAGCATTCTTCGCTGTGCGTGTGCTCATTGAAGCCGCACCAGAATTCCTTTTCCTCTTTTTCTGTAAGGCAGCTGTCATCGTGCAGATGTTCATTGAGCCCGCAGATGTTTTCATCATTTTCGTCAAGGCATTCTTCGGTATGAAGATGTTCTTCAAGATTACAGAAGTATATCGGTTCGGTATTTTCAGAAAGGCATTCCTCAGTATGAGCATGTTCTTCGGCTTCGCAGACAGTTTCGCCGTTTTCACCGAAGCATTCATCGGTATGCGCGTGCTCAGCCATTCCGCAGAAGTATTCCGGTTCGGTGTTTTCAGTAAAGCACTCTTCGGTATGAGCATGTTCTTCAGCCTCGCAGACAGTTTCGCCGTTTTCACCGAAGCATTCATTGGTATGCGCGTGCTCAGTCATTCCGCAGAAATATTCCGGCTTGTTTTCTTCCGTTTTTTCTTCAAGGCAGCTTTCGCTGTGTATGTGTTCTTCAAATCCGCAGCTGAGATTTCCGTTTTCATCAAAGCAGTTATCGTGGATATGTTCTTCCAATCCGCAGTGATATGGCGACGGAATCGCTATTTCCGCAAAGCCGAAAATCGTTTCGTCCGCTTTTCCATAAGGAACAGCCTGTACGCTGTCGCCGTAATCGCCGGTTGCCGTTTTATAACCGTCCTCGGTGATTTCGATTATGATTCCCGCTCTGTCCGGTTTTCCGTCTTTATCTTCATCGAAGAACATCAGATCTCCGGCAAGAGCTTCGTGTTCGCCGGCTTTTCTGAAAATATCGGTTTCCGGTACAGAAAGAAGCTCAATCCATTTTTCAATGTCCGCATCAAACGGAATTTCCGCCTTTGCATAGTCAAGGCAGAAACCGGCGAAAAGAATGTTCCAGTCCGCATAGGGTTCTCCGTACCATTCTCCGTAACGGGTCCTGCCTTTTATGGTTTCTCCGTCCTCAAGGACGATATAGTTTTTTGTGCTTTCGTGATAGCCAAGCTGGCTTTTTGCTATCGTTATAAGATTTTCGGAAACAACCTCGCCCAAATCTTCAAAAGCAAAACTTGCATTCCATTGTTCTTCGGTTTCAATATCCGCGGTTCCATCGGAATAGCAGGCAAGGCTGTGGGTATGTTCCTCTGTTATACAGGAAGTTGTTTCAACCTCGTAACAATCCTCACTGTGGGCGTGACCTTCGGTTTCCGGAATTTCACAGAGGAGAGAAGATTCATAACATTCCTCGGAATGGATATGTTCTTCCGGTTTTTCGCAGATGAGTTCTTCGCCGGAATAGCATTCTTCAGAATGAAGGTGCCTTTCTTCCGTTTCGCAGGCGAGGATTTTTTCAAAGCATTCTTCCGAATGGAAATGCTCCGCTTCCTCCAAAAGTTCGCAGATGAGGATTTTCTCTTCGGAAAGCGCGCAACTTTCGGAATGAATGTGTTCTTCTGTTCCGCAGAAGGTTTCCCTTTCCTGTGTGATTGCAGGAAGGATGAGCGCATAGGTTGTGCAAAAAACCACAGCAGCGGAAAGCACAGAAAGAATTTTAAGCCAGATTTTTTTGCGGCTGTTCTTCTTCGCATATTTTTTCATTCTTTGTTCAAGATTACTTTCCAAAACGCGCACCCTCCTTCCTTTTTTTATTTTAATTTTTTGCTGTTATTCAATAATTCCGAAATCCGAAACCGGCCAGACCCGGAAAACAATTTTTCCGACAATCTGTTCTTCCGGAATACAGCCCACAACGGAAACACGGCTGTCAACCGAAGTTTCACGGTGGTCGCCCATCAAAAAATATTTTGAATCCGGAACCTGGTAAGGATATTCGATATCACATTCCCCGAAAGATTTTTCGCTTACATAAGGTTCATAAAGTTCCGTTCCGTTTACAAAAACCGTTCCGTTTTCATCAACAAGAACATAATCCGATGGGCAGGCTATTATTCTTTTTACAAGAAGTTTGTTGCCGATATAAAATGCAACAAGATCCCCCTGTTCAAAATTTTTCCCTTTTACCGAAATAACGATCTGTCCCTCATCAATTGTCGGCGTCATGGAAGAACCGTAAATCTGAAGGACCGGCATCCATAAAGTTGCCACAAGAACGGCAAAAGCCGCAACCACAACAAGAGTATATATAGTACTTTTTAAAACGTTGACATACTTTGTTTTGTACTTTACTCTGCTGAGTTCGGCTTTTAATTCGTTTATTTCGGGTATTGGTTTTTTTACCTTTATTCTCATTTTTCGTCCTGATCCTTTTTGGGGTAAACCATTGACAGAAGTTCGCGAAGACCGGCATGTTCGTTATAAAATTTATCAAGCCGTTTGGAAACATCGTCCCAGTACGCTTTGGAATCTGCTTCCGCTTTTATTGTCATTGCATCGCATTTTGCTTTTGATTCTGCTTCCATTGCGGAACAACGGCGCTGGGTTTCTGCAATCTGGCGTTCGCATTTTTCCCGGGTTTCCCTTTCTTTTATCCTGGCAAGAGCATCCTGTCTTTCGCTCAGTTTTTTTACGCTTTCAACATATTGAATACTTGCAGCCTGGGCCGCTTCAAAAACACCGTTTATAGCAAGGGCAGCTTCGGCGATTGAACCCGCTTCCGAAAGGACTATTTCTCTTTCTTTAAGTTCTGCCTTTGCTTTTTCAAGTTCGGCTTTAAGCTTTTCCATTTCTTCGCTCTGGTCGATAAGCATCTGGAGCAAATCGGTTCTGGAAAGCTTTTTCATTTCTTTTTCCGTCAAGCGGCTCAACTCCTTATAATAAAAAAACACCATTAACTGAAAATAGTACAAGAGCACTAAATAAAGATAATAGCATAACTGTTAGTAAGTATAATACCTATATATTGTGTTTGTCAATCCCGCTTTTAGTTAAACTAATAGTGTGGACGGTGATAAGATGCGTGAAAAGAAAGAAATAAACATAAAAATAGGTGAACATGTAAAAAAGGCAAGAGAAAGAGCCGGAATTACCCAGGAACAGCTTGCCGAAAAAACAGACGTTTCGCCCCAGTATATTTCGGATCTGGAACGCGGCGTGGTCGGAATTTCCGTTGAGAAATTAAAAAATCTCTGCGTTGTTCTTGGGGTAAGCAGCGACGAAATTCTTTTCGGAAACATTCAGGCCAAAAGTTCGGCAGCTTTTTTCGAAAAAATCAGCATTCTTTCCGAAAGCCAGGTTCTTATTCTTTCAGACATCATAAATAAATACATAGAAGCAGTTTCTTTGGATAAATAATATCTGCCTGTTACTCCTTCACCGAAAACGCTGAAAATTGGCATTTTACAAAAATCCGAAAACCTGTTTTACCAAAGCTATCTAAGGCATCACAAACAAATAAGCCACCTGGCCAGCAAATGTTGACCAGGTGGCTTATTCTTTAATTTTTCACGCTATGTGAAACTCTGTGGTGGAGGCGAGGGGAGTCGAACCCCTGTCCGAAAGCCCGTCCACACAAACTTCTCCGGGTGCAGAATGTTGTTTAAAATTCCCGAAAAAGGCGGACAGCATTCAAACTGCCCTTTCCGGT
The DNA here is from genome assembly GCA_018110905.1 of Oscillospiraceae bacterium. Classification (GTDB taxonomy): domain Bacteria; phylum Bacillota; class Clostridia; order Oscillospirales; family Ruminococcaceae; genus UMGS1668. The sequence continues at coordinate 26,230 of JAGBAZ010000013.1, read as the reverse complement.
ATTTTCCTGATACAACGGCGGTACGGAAAAAGCTCCCGCCGGTCGTTCACCGCTAATCGACGCCCTGTCCGAAGCCGCGGTACTCAACGGCAGAACGGCTGCTTAATTAAGCAGCAATAGCTAATTTAGAATTGTTAGCGTTTATTGTTTTTACCCATTTTATAGAGGGCTGGGCGCCTCTACCCGCTATTCATGCTTCAAGACCCCCGTCGAAACCTTTACGCCCCCAAATATAAGAAGCTTCGGTTCCCGAAGGAAAAGAAGTTATCTTCGCTGTTCTTTCATATGACGCTCGATATCACGCTGCATATCGCGTTTTGCGGCATCGTCGCGCTTGTCATAAAGTTTTTTACCCCGGCAAAGACCAACCGCAACTTTAACTCTTGAACCGCTGAAATAAAGTTCCAGCGGAACAAGGGTCATTCCCTGCTGCTGAATTGCCGCATTAAGCTTCATAATTTCACGCTTGTGCATTAAAAGTCGGCGAACACGAAGCGGATCGCGGTTAAAGATGTTTCCCTTTTCGTAAGGGCTTATATGCATTCCCTGGACAAAAATTTCGCCGTTTTTTATGTCGCACCAGCTGTCTTTAAGGTTGACCTGACCGGCGCGGATGCTTTTGACTTCCGTTCCGAAAAGTTCAATCCCTGCTTCGTATTTGTCATCAACAAAATAGTCATGAAATGCTTTTTTGTTGTTTGCAATGCTTTTTCTTGATTCTTTTTTATCCACTTTTGTTTCGCCTCCTTTCATGATTTTTCGGTTTTGAGCACCGTGCTCAAAACCCGTGCTCACATTCTGTTCCTGCCTTCAATGGCGCGGTAAAGGGTAACTTCGTCCGCATATTCAAGGTTTCCGCCAACGGGGATTCCGTAAGCAAGGCGGGAAACGATCACCCCAAGGGGTTTAAGCAGACGCGATATGTACATTGCGGTCGCTTCACCCTCAACGGTGGGGTTTGTTGCCATTATTACCTCTTTTACCTCTGCGTCCTCAAGGCGCAGAAGAAGCTCCTTGATAAAAAGGCTTTCCGGACCGACTCCGTCCATCGGAGAAATAAGTCCGCCGAGAACGTGGTAAAGTCCGTTATATTCCTTGGTGCGCTCGATTGCGATAACGTCCCTTGGGTCTTCAACAACGCAAATGGTGCTTCTGTCCCTTGTTTCATCACAGCAAATTGCACAGCGCGGCGCATCTGTTATGTTCTTGCAAACTTCGCAGTAACCGATTTTTTCCCTTGCTTCAAGAATGGATTCGGCAAAAGCCTTTGCTTCTTCTTCGGGCATGCGGAGAACATGGAACGCAAGGCGCTGCGCGCTTTTTTTACCTATTCCGGGAAGACGGGCAAAATGTTCGGTAAGCTTTGTAAGCGGAAGTACGCGGTAATTCATAATTTATCAGAACATTCCGGGAATGTTGAGGCTTCCGGTAATTGCGTTCATGGCTTCGCTGTTGGTTTTTTCGATGGTGGAAACAGCCTCGTTAACGCCGGCAACGATAAGATCCTGGAGCATTTCGATATCGTCCGGATCAACAACTTCGGGTTTGATCTCGATTCCGGTCATTTCTTTTTTGCCGTTCATGTGAATGGTAAGCATTCCGCCGCCAACAGTGAAATCGTATTCTTTTTCATCAAGCTCTGCCTGAAGATTGGTCATCTGTTCCTGCATTTTCTGAGCTTGTTTGATCATACCCTGCATGTTGGAAGGGCCGCCGCCATATCCCTGGGGAAGTCTTGCTTTCATTATTATATTCCTCCTGATTTCGGATTTTTTGTCATTTTTTATAAATCAAAGCCCGCCGATGCCGTTTTCCGCCGCTCTTTTTGCAAGGAGTGCAAGAGGGTCATCTTCGGCCTTTTTTTCTGTTTTTTTATAAGGTCCGATTCCGTATCTTGTTCCGCAAACTTCGGTTATGGCGTTTTTAATAACCTCTTTTGCATCACCGGTTTTCTGCATATAGTCAATAAAGAAGCTGTTCGGGGAATCGATAAGAACTCTTCCTCCGATAAGATATGCCTTCGAACCTTCAAGGAAGGAATAAAGCATTCTGTTCTTTTCTTTGATAAGTTCAACAATATCCTCCCAGCTTTCAAATTCCGGTTCGGAAGAACCATCCTGAACAGGAACATCCGGCTTCGCAGCTGGAATTTCTTCGTAAACCGGAGCAGGTTCCGCCTTTGGAAGAACTTCCGCTGCCGGAAGATTCTGCACCGCCGGCGCCGCGCCCCTTGCTTTAAGAAGAACAACTTCCTTTTCAAGTTTTTCTATTCTTGCAAGAAGGGCCTCCTGGCTTTGGTTCAAAGCAGGGGAACAGAGTTTTACCAGCGCAAGTTCAAATTCAAGGCGCTTTGATGCGCTTTTGGACATTTTAACAAGGGTATCCTGCAAAACGGAAACCGCATGAAAAATTTCCGGCTGTGAAAATTCCTTCGCCTGTTTTTCGATCCGGAGCATTTCGTTTGGCATAACTTTCAGAATCGCGGAAGCTTCCTTCGTGCAGGAAACTATCATAAGATTGCGGAAATGGTTTATCAGCTCGTCGCAGATTCTCGAAACGTCCGCCGAACCTTCGTAAAGTTTATCAACGGCACCAAGAACTTCGGAAATGTTCTGCTCCGCAATTTTATCGGTAAGCTCGAAAAGATATTCCCTTCCGGCAAGGCCGGCGCATCTGCTGACTGTTTCCGCGGTAACTGTTTCGTCGGAAGAACGGCAGATATCCAGAAGCGAAAGTGCATCGCGCATTCCGCCGTCCGCAAGTTTTCCGATAAGCATCGCGCCTTCGTCATCGATGTCGATATGTTCCATTTTGCAGACGAATTTAACTCTTTCCGCAATAACTTCCGGGGGCATTCTGCGGTAATCAAAGCGCATGCAGCGTGAAAGAATCGTTGCCGGAAGGCGGTGGACTTCCGTTGTTGCAAGAATGAAGATAACGTGCTCCGGCGGTTCTTCCATAATTTTAAGAAGAGCGTTTGCCGCTTCCTTGGTAAGCATATGGGCTTCGTCGATTATATAAACACGGTATTTTGCGACTGCGGGAGTAAAATTCGCTTCGGAGCGAAGGTCGCGTATATCATCAATGTTGCGGTTAGAGGCCGCATCCATTTCGGTGATATCGAGAAGGGAGCCGTCATCGATCCCGCGGCAGATCTCACATTCGCCGCAGGGTTCGCCTTCCTTTTCAAAAGGACAGTTTACTGCCTTCGCAAGAATTTTTGCGCAGGTGGTCTTTCCAATTCCGCGGCTTCCGGTGAAAAGATAGGCGTGGCCGAAAGTTTTTTCGGCAACTTCCCTGGAAAGGACGGAAGTTATGTGTTCCTGACCCGCAACGTCGCGGAAAAATCTCGGGCGATATTTTCTGTAAAGCGCCTGGTACATATAAATTTCCTCCTTTCAAAATAAAAAACGCGGATATGTGCTTTGTCACACGGCACACAGATTTGTCTGCGGCACCCAAAAAGACCGCTTAATGCTGCTCGGTTCCCCGCCTGACATGGTTCACGGTTTTTTGTCGCACAGGACCCATATGCCGCATGACAAAGCGCGTATCCGCGCCGTCATTTGTTTTTTGAAAAAAATCAGAGTTTAAGATCTTCTTCTGCGGGAACCTCTTCGGGTTCACAATCGCAGCAAACTTCTTCTTCCGGGAATTCGTCAAAAAGCTCATCATCGCAGCAGCAATCACAGCAGCAATCATCGTTGCAGCAGCAGCCTTTTTTCTTTACAAAGAAATAAGCAGCAGCGGCACCGGCGGCGATAAGTGCAAGAGCACCGACAACAATTCCGATAACAGTTCCGAATTTCATAGATTTACCACCTTTCAAAAGCCTTTCGGTCTTCCTTTTTATTTTAAGCTTTTTTGCTTCAAATTTATCATAAGCGTCAACAATGGTGCGCATGGTTTCAATTGCTGTAACAATGTTCACCGGAAAACGCCTTCTTTCGAAATTTCTGTACAATTCATAATAACATATATTTTTCTTTTCGGCAAGTGCCAATACAATATTTAATCATAATTTAACAATTCTATCCCGTCGCAGATTTTTTTAAAAACCGGTGCGGCAAAATCTCCGCCGGAATCCATTCCTTCCGCAAAAACCGCCACCGCAAATTCCGGTTTTTCTGCCGGATAAAATCCGATGAACCATGCGTGTATCACTTCATTCCCGTTTTTATCGATTTGCCCGGTCTGCGCGGAAGCGGTTTTTCCGCCCGCTCCGCCGTTTTTCGGCTCTGCGTTTTTTCCGCTTCCGTTTTCAACAACATTTATCATCATTTTTCTTAGTTTTTCTGCGGTTCTTTCGCTCATCACACGGTTTTCGGCATAATCCGCCGTTTTGGTAAAAACACCGTTTTTATCAAAAGTCCCTGCCACCAGTTTCGGCGTAACAGCTTTTCCTCCGTTTGCAACCGCAGAGGCAAGGCAGCAAAGCTGAACCGGAGTTGCCAGAAGTTTTCCCTGACCAAAAGCGAAACTTGCAAGAACAGTTTTTGCCGAAAGTTCCGAAGCCGAAGGCAGGTTTCCCTCCGCAGCCGAAAAATTTTCGCCAAAATCCGAAGGCGTTCCGAATCCGATGTTCTTTGCTGTTTCAAGAATTTTTTCTCCGCCTATCTCAAGAGCAAGATCGATAAAATATGGGTTGCACGAAATTTCAAGCGCCTTTTCCATATCTATTTCTCCGTGGCCGGCTTCCCAATGGCATTTATAAATTCTGTCTTCGACCTCAATGCTTCCGGTGCATTCAAAGGTGCGTTCTTCCGAAATTCCGCTTTCGAGCGCAGATGCCGCAACAACAAGTTTCCATGTCGAACCAACGCTGTAAGCGGAAAATGCCCTGTTTATAAACGGCGCATTTTCCGCATCAAGATAATCCGCAATGTTTCCGGGATCAAAATCCGGAACGGAAGCCGAAGCCAGAATCTCGCCGTTTTGCGCATCCATCACGACCGCAGCGCCTTTTTCGACGTTTTCAGAAAGAACTTTTTCTGTAAGGCGCTGTATGCCGGAATCCAAAGTAAGGATCACTCCGCTTTTTTCAAAAACTTTTTCTTCCTCTATCAGAATTTCTTCACCTTTAAGAAGCCTTCCCGTTCCGTCGGTGTGATATAAAACTTCGGTTTTCTTTCCGTTTTCGGAAAGAAAACCGTCAAAACTTTTTTCAATTCCGAAAACGCCTTTTTCGCCGTTCATATAACCGATTATGTGCACCGCAAGACATTTTTCATCATATCTTTTCGGATATGAAAAATTATAAATACCTTCCCCTTCGATGATTTTTCCGCCGATATCGATTGCCGATGGATCGCTTTTCTGAAAAATCTCCGCCATCGTATCCCTATCAACAAACGGTGCAATTTTTGAAACATCCAGCAGATCCGGAAAAACAAGTATTTTTCTGACATTGTTTTTGTTCACAAGCGGTAAAAAATTTCTGTCAAAAATCCCCGCCCTTGTTTCCGAAAGTTCAATTTTTCTTCTGCTCTGAAAAGTCGCCGCTTCCTCCGCCTCTTTTCCGACAGAGATTTCGGCAATTCTCAAAACAACTATTCCCAAAAGAACAATAAAAAAACAAAGAAAACCCGCAATTCTTTTTTTCAAAAAAACACCTTCTTTTCACCCTGATTTGAGTTTTCCCGAAAACAAAAATAAATAATCAAAAATTTTTCAAAAAAGTTCTTGACTTTTTGCAAAAGGGCTGATATAATAACTCTTGCATTCGAAAAAACGCGGTAGTGCTGGAATAGGCAGACAGGCACGTTTGAGGGGCGTGTGTCTTTGACGTATGGGTTCAAGTCCCATTTACCGCACCAAGATTAAGGACTGATAGGTGGCTTAAATAAGCCGTTTGTTAGTCCTTAATTTTTTATATAATTTTGTTTTTGCTAACAAATTGCTAACAACTAAATCAATATACAAAAAAGCGTCGGAAAACCCGGCGCTTTCTTGTTATACATTATTTAATTCTGTTCCTTCGTCCAATATATCCAAATAGGTTGAAAATGCATAGAGTTTGTTTCTTGACTTCTGCGGCTCCAAATCTTCCAAAATACCCAACTCGCAAAATCTGTCTATTATATTTCCTGCAGTAGGGTTAGAAACTCCAAGCATTTCTTCTACATCGTGCCGTTTTATAAAAGGTTTTTTAAAAAGAACATCCAGCAATTTATGATAATAACTGTTATTCCCTTCTTCCTCGTAAAGTACCTTTGTAAAATCTTCTTTAAGTTTCAAAATAGCACGTGCAGATGTTGTGGCTTCTTCCGAAACTTCTGCAACACCTTTAAGGAAAAATTTTATCCAGTTTTCCCAATCGCCTTTTTTCCTAACGTCCATTAAGCGATCGTAGTATTCAGTTCTATTCTTTTTAAAATAATAACTCAAATACAAAAGTGGTTTTGTTAATATTTCCTGTTGGCAGAGCCAAAATGTTATTAAAAGTCGTCCCATTCTTCCGTTGCCATCAAGGAAAGGGTGTATAGTTTCAAATTGGGCGTGTATCATTGCTATTTTTATAAGAGCGGGCATTTCGTCCTCTTGATGCATATATTTTTCAAGATCACCCAATGCCGCCTCCATATCCGGAACCGCCGGAGGAACAAAAGTTGCATTACTCAGTTTGCACCCCGCAGGTCCTATCCAGTTTTGAGAAGTTCTAAATTCACCTGGATTTCTTTCCGAGCCTCTCGTATGCTGCAACAGCTTTTCGTGTATCCGTCTTATTAATCTTAAACTAAGTGGAAAATTAGAGAGTTCAGCAAGTCCCCAATTCATAGCATTTACATAATTTACTACTTCTGTAATATCACCTTGTCGTTGTTCATCTGATTGATTGTACTCTGCACTCAAAACATCAACAAAAGAGGCCTGTGTTCCTTCTATTTGAGAACTTAATACTGCCTCTTTTTGAACATACATAGCAACAAATAATTCCGGATTAGGTAATATTTGTGTTATACCATCCAATCTTCCGAGTTTCCTATCAGCATTAGAAAGGAGTGTTTGCATTTCAAAATCAAATTGTATCGGAGGGTCTGGTGGTAATTTCTTTGGAACAAAAGATTTATATCCAGTACTATTATTCATAAAATAACCCGCTCTGTTTGTAAATTCCATTTTATCACTCCTATTTTATGTAGTTATCCTAATTAAATACCTTTTTAATTAACTGCAAAACTTCATGCTCTAATTAAAGTACAGTTTTATTAGTTCTCATGTTGTCACATTTAATTAAAAATATTATATCATTTTTTTAATTACAGTCAATAAAACTTTGTTTAATTAAAATTATTTTAAAAAAAGCGCCAAAAATTGGCGCTTTTTTGTTGTTTAAAATAATCCTTTTGTATCTCTTGGTATTATAATCCATTCGCCATTGTTGTTCCATGGTAACGCACATGGTGAATCTCCTTTATACCAACATCCAAATACCAATGTTTCTTCTTTTTTTATCTCACCTATTTTGATGTCTACATCCACGATAACTCTTGAAAGGCAACACGTTTCTTCTACTACATCAATTATTTTAAAAGACTGTAACTCTTTATTGCAAAACATTTTTCTACATTCCCCTGCTTGTGCCTTTAGCGAGGGGCCTTTCCCATATCTTCCTTCCAAACATTGTGCCAATTTACCATAGTTCTTGTTTTTCCATGCATATAGCATTTCCACAACCGGTTTAACATATTGGCAATTCTCATAATCGTCAACTTCTCCCGTTTCCGGAATATCTATACCTATTGTTATGGTCTTGGCCGTCCATTCATGTATCTCTTTTTGTGCTATTTTAGCTTGTTCATATTTTTTAAGAGATTCCGAAACCGGAGGCGGATTATTTTCCCTATCAAACTTTTCTTTTCTTCTTTCTTCACTATTTTTCTTTTTCATCCAATCCGCTACACACAGCATTAAAGCTAAACATTTGCAAGAAACATACTCATTTGCATAATTTAAATCTCTGCCATGTAAAATACCATTTCTATACGGTAGGGTAATTTTTTCTAAATTTGTTGTTGTTCTGGACTTGTTAAAAATTGCTTTAAGTTTCGCTAACCCGTCGCTGCAACCAACTAAACAATCCCATGCATCAACATTTGTTCCCTCCGCAAAAAATCCTTTTTCTTTTGTAAAATCATTTACTGCACCATCTATTATAACCAATGCGAGTAAAACACTTGAATAATATCTTTCTGAAAAATGATCATTTAAAAATTGTTCGATTAGGTGGCTGCGAATTAAAAAGGCATTGGAACTATTTTTTATTTTATGAACAATATCTTTTACATCCGTTTTGTAATATTCAATCAATAATTTTTCTGCCGCTTCTATTCCTTCCTCGTCAAAAGCTTTATTTGCTCTTTCTAATAGTTTTACATTCATATAGTCATATGCACACCACCCAATATCCGAAAACCTCTCGTTAAATTTTGCAATTTCATCAAATAGTTTAGATCTTTCCTCTATTTCTTCAAAGCGTTTTCTTTGCTCGGGCGGCATTAAGAATTTGAAAAAACTCATTAATTTAATCTCTTTTAACATTTTTTCAATTGATGGCAACTCTTCTTTTTTCATATTTATCCTTTCTTATGCCCTTTTTGCGGTTGCAATATCAATTCCTATAACGTCAGAAAGCGCCTGAGCGGCTCTTGCTTGCTGTTCTGCTATGGAATGGGCGTATATATCCATTGTGGTGTTTATGTTGCTGTGTCCGAGGGAAGAAGAAACGGTTTTTATATCCGTACCGTTTGCAATAAGCTGCGTGGCGTTAAAATGTCTGAAGCTATGGAATTTTATATACCTAAATCCCGTGCGTTTGCAGAAACGAATCCACCAGTTTTCTATATTGTTGGGGTTTTCCGGTAATCCCTCTTTATTTATGAAGAGCCTGTGCTCTGCTTGCCAATGTGTGCCCATCATAAAACGTGTTTGAAACCACCAACGGTGATAATCTTTCAAAACTCGCATAACGTTATCAGCTACTTTTATGCAACGTTTTGATTTTTCGGTTTTCGGTTCGTCCGTATATGTACCCCTCTGAGCCGTGTGTAGGCTCGTCCTGCTTATTGTTATTGTATTGTTATTAAAATCTATGTCCGGCCACTCAAGCCCGTATATCTCGCCTCTGCGCATACCGCAGTATATCGCAAGTATAAAAACCATTCTACGGTTAAAGGGTTCATCCTGCAAAAGATCTAAAAGTTTTTGAACTTCCGCAAGGGAATAAACTTCAACTTCTTTGTTTTTCTTTGAGGGAAGTACAACGCCCTTACATGGGTTTGTATAAACAATTCCCTGCATTACTGCATATTTAAAAACAGAGCTGACATACGCAAAATAATTATAAACGGTCTTTGCACTCAAATTTTTATGTTTTTTCTTTCCCGTTTTCGGGTCAATTTCTTTGCGTTTTGACATTCCGTCCTCGCAAAGATTATTTATAAAACTTTGTATATCCGTTGTTCTAATATCGCAAATCGGTTTATATCCAAAGGCTTTATTTGCTACCGGTTCATAACTCTTATATGTGTTAATAGTCCAGCTTTTAAGTCTTTTCGGCGCATAGTCAACAAAGTATTTTGCCGCCACTTCCTGAAACTTTGCACTGCTTGTGGCTGCGGTTCCGTTTATGCAGGCATCTTCAAACTTACGGGCGAACTCTTCGGCGGCCTTGTTATTCTGTTTTTCTGTCTTTGTGGGGTCATACTTAAAGCTTTTACTTTTCATTATCTGTTTACCCTCAAGGGTGCGACCTACGCACACCTGGATTCTATAACTCCCGCTCTTGTTCCTTGTTATGGATGCCATTTAAAAGCCTCCTTATTTTTTCGCTTTTCCCATAAGCTCCTCAGCTATATGTGTTGTTAAACGTTGAGTTTCAAAAAATAACAACTCTTTTTCAAAAATTTCCGAATCCTCAGAAATCTTTTTATTTTTATCGCAATACATACAACGGTTTAATATATTTAACAATTTATAAAACTCATTTGATTCGATCAAAGCGTTTAAAGCTGTTTTGTCGAGGTAATCTCCCCAACTTTCAAAATCGGGTTGCATTTCTATTTCTTTATTGCTTTGATAGTCGTTTTCGTCGAACGCATCCCACTCTTTACCCAGTTTTTCATATTCAGCTATTTTTTCAGCTCTTGCCACATCGGCGGAGCTTCTTTTTTTTATAATTTTTTCAACTGCATTTTCAGAAAGCCCGGTATTTTCGCATATGTCCGCTGTTACGTGATGCTTTGTATCGTATTCGCAAAGCAAATAACCAATATCGCAATTAAAAATGATGCAAAGTTTAAACAAAAAATTCAAATCAAAACCGCTTATATCCGCTTTGCCGTTCTCTATTGCTGATAATTTATTTCTGCCAATATAAACGCCTTCTTTTTTCAGTCGCTCCATTAAATCATCTTGTGACATTTTTTGTTCCTTGCGTTCTTTTTGTAAACGCTTGCCGATTTTATCAAAATCGTATTTCATTTTAAGCAACTTCTTTCCTTGTAATTTTACACTGTGTAAATACTGGTTATTTTCAAGATACATTTTATCGTAATATAATGTAAATGTCAATAAAATTAAATGTCCGAAAAATCATTTGACACACGGTTTTTAATAATGTTTAAAGAAGATATTTTTAACTTTAAGTATATTTAAACTCAACAGAAATTAACCTAACATAAAAATTTTTTACGGTTAATTTTTGCCGATTTATTTTATACCTATTTTCGAGCAAACAAAAAGGAGGTGCAACAAATGGAACTTTCCAAGGAAGAAAAAGCCGCAAGAGCGGAATATTACCGCAAATGGAGAGTGAAAAATCCGGAAAAAGTTCAGGCCGCTTTTAAAAAATACTGGCTCAAAAAAGCGGACGAGATGAAAGCGGAAGAAAGAAAGGAGGAATAACAAATGGGACGTTTCAGATATTGCCGTGATGTTGTTGCGGAGGTCAGACGCATTGATCCTAATTCAAAACTAACCGAGCGGGCTTTGAGGGAATGGATTGCAAGCGGAATATTACCCGCTCTTGGAAGCGGTAACCGCAGGCTAATTGATCTTGATGTGGTACTTGATATTTTGAAAGAACCGCACATTATTTCGCAGGAAAAAGATCAATTCCCCAAAATCCGACAAATTGGATAATAAACGAAGGAGTACAAGTGAGTAAAAAGAAATATAAAGCAGCTCCACACTGCAAAATTAATTCGTGGCTTTCCGCAAATGACAACTGCGTAGAGGTAAGTTTTATACAAGTTGGCGGTTCTTTGCTCAAAAGCCCTATATTTAACAGTCTTGCATACTCTACACGCTATATTTATCTTTGCTGTGCTTCTGAAGCTGCAGGTAAAACAACTTTTAATTTTCCTGCTTCTTTTTTCAAAATATATGGATTTTCAGAATCTACCGGGCAAAGAGCGTTGTTTGAGTTAGCCCAAAACGGTTTTATAAAGCTTACTTTTTCGGGGAAGGTTAACCGTTTGCCGAATGAATATCAGTTTAACTATGAATGGAAAGGACGTGCCTAAACGAACTTTTAAAGAGAATAGGGGTGAAGTAATGGCTTTTAAACTTATCAACCATATTGCCGAACTTAGTCACGGCGTAACTTATACACTCAACCTTTCAATGGTTGAAATGGACGGCAAAGGTCCATATATAAATATTGGAAAATGGCACGAAAACACACATAAACGTTTTTCCGGCAATCTCACACTTGACGAGGCCAAAGCCCTTTACAAAGCTCTTGGCGATATGCTAAACGAAAATAAATAACAAAAACCGTCGGGGGGGATTTTCCTCCGGCGGTTTTTCTATCAGAAAGGTTTATAAAACGAAATGCGGCTTAACCCTATATTTTATTTTTTTGGTTTATTTCGTTTTTTATATTACACCACTTTCTGACGCTTTCATCAAACAGCCGTGCTCAAAATCGCATTCTTGTTTTGCGCCGTGCTCACGTTTAAAGGCTCTGTGACAAGCCTTTTGTTTCATTCTATAATTTGCCACTTTTACCATAAAAATACTTCATAAGCTTTTTTAAACCCTTTGGAGCGTATTTACATTGAACAACGCCCGCTCAACAACTCTTTTAGCGTAATCTTTTCTAAGGTTTTACGGTTATTTATTACTTTCGCAAAAAATACGCACGCAAGAGAGTTTGTTTTTATTTTTGCTAACTTCCCGGAAATATTTTCGTTATTTTAAACTCCCCCACCTGGTATAAATATATAGTGTTATTCAATTTGATATAGTACCCACAAACGAAAACAAGCCATTTTTCGAACTTTGCTTACTTCAAAATGAAGTAGTGTACCCTGTTTTTTACCATTATTTGGTAGCGTAACATTCAAAAAGAAGTAAGTCCGTGTATCAAAATGAAGTAGCCATTTTATTTTTTAAATAGAAGTATCAAATCGTATGTTTTGCTTCTTTGCGTTTTTTCAAGTAAGCAATAAACTCTCTTTTGGATTCATCAGAAAGGGAATCGTATATTTCAAAAATATCCTCATAAAACTTTTCCCTGTTGTTTATATACTCGCCCATAAGCATCTCGGTTGTAAAATTCATTTTTCTTTTCCTCCTGGTGTTGATATATTTTTATTTAGAAATTAGGCGGAGCCTAACATCTGACTTTTTGGAAGAGCTATATGCCCTTTGGTTTTACTTTTTTGCTTTTCTATCTGCAAAGTACGGGGGTATGTTTATCAATATAATGCTGATCCCGTTCCTTACTGTTTACCATACGTTTAAAAACAATAGATATTTACCAATTGTTAATTACTTTCCCGCATAATTTAAATAACTGTTGAACGTCACCAACGGTTATATACACTTATATGGAGCGGGGTTTGCTCATAAGCCGGTTAAGCTCGTTTGGTTCTTGTCTTTGCCTTTGGCCGTGCTTCGCTTATGTTGATACCTATATACCTTTATCGCTTGCCTATGGTTATGTTTGTATCTTTATTAATGTTATGCCCTTGCTGTTCTTGTATAGGTATGTTGCTATTGCTATCTTATGTTATGGCCTCCGCCGTGGTCGTACTTGCCTGTAAGCTGCGCCGGTGTTATAATATATATGGGTGCAATAGTTACCCGCTCACCTTTTGGTGTCTGCTCTTGGCCTTGTATTGTGTCTGTGGGCTGCGCCGTGTCACGTCATATATAATGATGTTCCCTCTTCATTATCATTGTTAAAAGTTTGTTTATCGTTCGGAAAATTAGCTAACAACTTGCTAACAAATATCTCATTTGCTAACAAACAATATAGCACGATAACGATTTTTAATCAACGGAAAATGGCTTAATAATCGCATAAAATGCCCTCGGCAAAACTACCAAATTTTCTAAAAATGCAATTCAAGTCCCATTTACCGCACCAAAAGGTCGTTAACTTTTGTTAACGACCTTTTTTGTTTATAAAATTCAAAAACGGAGGAAAAAACTATGGAAAAATTTGTTCCCTTTGAAAAACTTTCCAAAAAAGAACAAAAAAAGCTCAGCGCTCTCAAACGCAGAGATTGGAACGGTCTTAACCCGGTAACAAGAAAATCCGAAAACCCGAAAGCATATAACAGAAAACGGCACAGAACCGATTTTGATTTCGATTCTGTGCCGTTTTTCTTTTTTATTCGCTTATCCTGACGGAAACTCCGTTTACCTCAACGCCTTCGTCCGCGGGTATCATGATATATTTTCTTCCGTCAACAACCTTTGTTTCAACAAGATAGGAAAATTCCGGCGCAACGGAAATTTTTATGTTCGGTGTGACCACCTCAAATTTTTTGCTTTCGATGATGTTCTGGGGTTTAAGCGGTTTATCCTCGCCAAACTGTTTTTTTACCTTTTCCTTGAAAATTTCGACTTTTTCCTTTGCAACACCGCTGTTTTCAAGAATATCGCCCACTTCCCTGGTGCTTAAATCAAGGGGCTGGGGATCTTTGCTTTCCTTGTGTTCAACAATGCGTTCGCAAATCTGCTCATGAACGGACTGGATAACATCAAAGCTGCAATCATCTTCAAGAGTTTCGGTAAGAACTTCCTGAAAAGTCATTTTCTGTTCACCGGCAGACATGGGAATTTCCGTTTTGAAAACGGAATCTATGAACTCCTGCTGCATCATATCGGTATCTTTTGTATAGAAAAGGGCATTGTAAATGTTGGTTGCGCGGTCATCAAAACAAGGGAACATAAAGCCGAGTTCCGGCGCGGCAACGGTTTGGGGAAAAGTGCAGTTATGGAAAGCACTCTGGTCAATTACGTAGCCAAGTTCGGTTTTGCTTTCGTTTACCGGACAGACGGAACATACAAAATAATTGAATACAGTTTCGGAAGCGTCCTCGACCGAAAGCTCGTCGGTGCCTTTGAAAGGGACGTCATAATGATCCGTACCCAGAAGGATTATGTAGTTGCAGTCAAGGTTCACAGCCGGAATTATCTTTTTATAGAGAGTCTCACGCAGTTCGGCATTGCCGATATCCTTGCGGATATCCATAAGAAGCTTATGTTCTTCCCCTTCCATGACCTGCTGTGTGGAAAACTCAATATCTATAAGGTTTTTCCCAAGCGAACCGGAAAGAGCTTTTTTAAAAAGCGCCATATATCTTTCGCCTTCGGATTGGGGCATTGCCGCAACCGGTTCTTCAATATATGCAATGATTTCTTTCATCTGGTTTACAAAACAGCCGTAAATTTTGCTTATGCAGTTTTTATCAAGGGCAAGGCGGCGGCGGATTTCGTTAAGTTCTTTCTGATTCATAAATTACCTCTTTGAAACTTAAAATTGGGAAAGATATTATACCACATTTTTAAAATTAATACCAATAAAAAAACGCCGCAGCGCGGCGTTTTTCTTTTATCAGGCGTTTGCCTGTTCCTTTGCCCAGATAAGACCTTTTGCAAGCTGGTCCGCGCAGGAAGTTCCTCTTCCGGCGCAATCATTGCCGAGAAGGCGGTCGATAATGTCGTCCGCTTTCCAGCCTTCAAGAATTTTCGGAATTGCCTGAAGGTTTCCGGGGCATCCGCCAAGGAAAACAATGTTGGTGACGATTCCGTTTTCGTCCATATCAAAGCTGATTTTTTTGGAGCAGGTTCCTGCGGTTTTGTAATCGTAATGCATTTTTATTTCTCCTTTTTGTAAATATGAATATCAAAGGCAACTTCCGTAAGAAGGCTTTCAAAAGCGGAAAGCTTTTCTGCTCCCTTTGCGGAGGTTTTCCAGTAATACGGGGTCATCTGAAAAAGGGCGAAAATGTCCTCTTTCGTCTTTATAAGGGTTTCATAGCGGACACGTTTTGTTCCGATATGCTCAAAACCTTTATATGGGATATCTTCTTCCCTGTTTTCATAGGGAACATCATAGATCGCAGCTTTCAGCTGCCAGAGATGCCTTGCAGCCGGAACAACGTATATGTAATATCCGCCGGGTTTGAGCACGCGTTTGTATTCTTCAATGCTCAAAGGGCTGAAAACATTCAGAAGGATATCAAAACTTTCATCTGCAACCGGAATATCAAAAACCGAAGCAACCGCAAAATCCACATCTTTTGTGCGCTTTGCGGCACGCTTCACGGAAGGACGGCTTATATCAAAACCGGCGATTTTTGCTTTTGGAAAGCGGTTTTTCAGCTTTTTTGCGATATCAGCCGTATAATAACCTTCGCCGCATCCGCAATCGAGCACCGCCGGTTCTCCGGAAGAGGAAAGTTCGAGCACCGCTTTTTCAAGTTCCGAAAGAAGCGGTTCATAATAACCTTTGTCAAGGAACGCGGAGCGGGAAGCAGCCATTTCCTTGCTGTCGCCGGGAACTTTTGAATTCATCCTGTTTGCCGGAAGAAGGTGGACATAGCCTTCCGCGGAAATATCAAAGCTGTGTCCGTGCTCACATTTTAATGAACGGTCGTTTTTTTCAAGCTTTGCCTTGCAAAGCGGACATCTGAAAATACTCATATTCACTCCAAAAGATAAACCAATACGCCGAGATGTACGGCCATGAGCACCGGAACGGTAACTGTGAATTTTGCGTGCTTTGTTTTATGGCGAAAAGTTTCCATTCCCAAAAATGCGCCGAAAGCGCCGCCTATTGCGGCAATTCCGAGAAGCGCTTTTTCGGAAATCCGCCACATATCCTTTTTTGCAAAATATTTATCCGCTCCGTACATTAAAAAAGCGACGATATTTATAAAAATATAATATGGAATTATCATCTTTAAAATCCTCTTTCTTGTGCGTTCGTTTTATTTTACCACTAAATCGCTTTTCGGTCAAAAAATTTACATAAGATAGTTAACGTTGAAAATATAAAATGCCAACACAGCGAAAAAAATGCTGAAGAGTATTATTCCGTCGCCTTTTTTGTATTTGAATTTGTCTATTCCGAAAACTACGCCAACAAAGCCGCCGAGAAAATTCAGGATAACAAAAACAATCCAATGGATCTGCTTTTTATATTTTTCCCGGTAAAGAGCGTTGAGCCAGGCCATCCCGAAACCTATAAGGTTCATTGTAATATAATAGGCCCAAATAACATACAAATAATATTCCGAACTTTTAAATTCTTCCAAGAGTTCCATTTTTTCTCCTTAAAGCACAAACATGATCCCAAAACCCTGTTTTTCCATTTCCTCAGCAAGTTCCGCTGCGATCTCTTCCGGAACAAAAGCGAGAACTTTTCCGAAAAATTCCCTTGCGGCGCCTTTTTCGGAAAGAAGGTTTTGAACGAAAGAGAAAACTTCGCTCTTTTCTTCGGAGCTTTCCGCAGATTCCCTGTAAATCCGGAGAAATTCGGCGAAATCCCCGTTTTCAAGAGCTTCCGCCTCTTCCTGCGCTCTCCTTGTTTCCTCAAAATAATGAAGCGCACGCAAAACCGCTCTTTCTCCGCATTTTTGCCTGAGGATCGGAAACTGAGCGATAAATTCCGCCTCGTCCGCTTCGGAAAGAACGGTGTGACCCATGTTCCACGCAACAAATCCCATATCCTTGGCAATCCCGATGTAATCATCAGCAAAGTCCGTATGGCTCGCTTTGCAATCGATAATCGCAGCGGTATAACCGCTTTTTGCAAAATCAAAATCCACCTTTCGGAACTGCGGCATTTCCGGGTCGGAAAAATCCAAAAGGACGCTTCCGCCAACGGCGGAAATAAGCTGTGCGGAAATTCCGCATGGTCTTCCGAAATAATCGCTTTCCGCAATCTGTCCGAATTGCGCAAGGCGCAAAGCCGGAACGCTGTTTTCAAAGAAAAGCCCGCTTATTATTTTTCCGATAAGAATTTCAAACGCCGCGGAAGAGGAAAGCCCGCTTCCGGAAGGAATTTCGGAAATAATTTTTGCATCAAAACCGCCGAAAATATTTCCGCTTTCAATAAAGCAGTTCATAATTCCGCGGACAAGGGCAGCCGAAGTTTCCGCTTCTTCCGCTCTTGGTTCGGTGTCACCGATCTCTATATCAAAACTTCCGAAGCCTTCGGATTCAATATGTACGGTATCTGTTCCGTTCGGCTTTGCAAAGGCGCGGATTCCCTGTTCGGTCGCTGCGCCGAAAACACATCCGCCCTGATTTTCGGTGTGGTTTCCGCCTATTTCGATTCTTCCGCCTGCAAAAAATTCGAACATTATAAGCTTCCTTTCATAAATATCAGAGATATTTTTCAAGTTCTTCAAAAACGTTTCCGTAAAGATATTTTTTTATCCTTCCGGAAATTTCCTCTGGGGTCTGAACAAAATCATGCAGACACCACCAGCGAAGGAAAATACAGAAAGCCGCGGAAAAAAACTCAAAAAAAAGGTCGTCTTTTCCCTGGTCGATATTGTTTTTTTCAAAAAAATAAACTATATCTTTGCGGGTCATATTGCGGATTATATATATCGTTTCGTCCTGGGTGAATCCTTTATAAAGCCTGCGGTTTTCGTACCAGCCGTTGCAAACATGAATAATAAAATCATCGACCTTATGACTGCTGAAAGAAAAGGCCTCTTCAACAAGTTTTTCGTTGATTTCGCTGATGCTCTGATAAATTACATCGGAGAGATTTTCAAAATGGCGGTAAAAAGTGTTTTTGCTGACACTTGCTTTTTTACAGACTTCCGTTACCGAAATTTCGTGAAAAGGTTTTTCCGCCATAATTTCCGCCAGAGCAAAAGTAACACATTTTTTGTTTTCTATAACGTTTTTATAGGTTTTTCTCTCCATAATGTGAAACTTTTCACCCCAAACAGTGTCAAATTCTTAACAAGATAATTGAATTATATTATGTAAATATGATACACTGGTGTCAAATAAATGTCAATCAGGAGGATTTTTTTATGAAATGCGTAGCTATCAACGGCGTAAAAAGCCTTGAAGTAAAAGAAATTGCAGATCCTGTTTCCGTTGACGGAAGAGTTGTTGTCGAAGTTAAAAAAGCAGGTATCTGCGGCAGCGATATTCACAACTGGGATGCGGGCGCACCGGAAGGTCTTGTTATGGGTCATGAATTTTCCGGCGTTGTTCTCGATACGGGCAGCAGAACCGACCTCAAAATCGGCGACAGAGTAACCTCCCTTCCCATTTCTCCCTGCGGAGAATGTGAAGCTTGCAAATCCGATAACCACCAGTATTGCGGACAGACCTGGGCTCATGCTCTCGGTCTTACTCTCGATAATCCCGGTTCCATGGCACAAAAACTTCCTTCCGCCCGGATATGGTAAGAAAACTTCCGGATTCCGTCAGCGATGACGAAGGCGCAATGGTCGAACCCACCGCAGTTAGCCTTCACGCAGTTAACCTTGCAAACCTTAAAGAAGGCGCAAAAGTTCTTGTAATCGGCGGCGGCGTTATCGGTCTTGGCTGCGCAATGTTCGCAAAAAAAGCCGGTGCTTCCCTTGTCGTTGTTTCCGAAACCAATGAAAACCGCGGAAAAAAAGCTGTTGAACTCGGCGTTGCAGACAAATATCTCGACGCAAAAGATCCGGAATTCGTAGTTAAAGCAATGACCGAATCCCTTGGCGGTTTCGATGCCGTAATCGAATGTGTCGGAATCGGTCCCGCAATAGACAGCGCAATTTTCACCGTTAAAAACGGCGGTACCATTGTCCTTGTCGGCGTTTCTCAAAAACCCGTAACAACCTATTCCATGCTTGAAGTTACCAAAGAACTCAAAGTATTCGGCGCAATCGCATATACCATCAAGGAATTCGAAGACGTAATCGAAATGATTGCCAATAAAGAAATCGACGTTATGAAATTCGTAACCGGAACCGTAAGCCTTGAAGAAACCCAGAAAGCATTCGAAGACCTTACTTCCGGTGTCGGCACCGATATCAAAATCCTCATTGATCCCGCAAAATAAAAAATACCCCCAACATAAAAAAAGCCGTTCCTTTTCTTTCGGGAACGGCTTTTTTTATGAGTTTTTTTATGTTATTATATTTCTATTATAAATCCTTCCGGAGGAAAGCAATGTACGAAATTATCACCACCTGTGGAAAAGCCCGCAGAGCAAGGCTCGAAACTCCCCATGGCATTATCGAAACCCCGGTTTTTATGAATGTCGGCACGGCGGCCGCAATACGCGGCGGAGCTTCCACCGACGACCTTCGGGAAATCGGCACCCTTGTGGAACTTTCCAACACCTATCATCTTCATATGCAGCCCGGCGAAGACCTAATTTCACGGCTTGGCGGACTTCATAAATTTATGAACTGGGATAAACCCGTTCTTACGGATTCCGGCGGCTTCCAGGTTTTTTCGCTCCATAATCTCCGCCGAATCAAGGAAGAAGGCGCATATTTCACTTCCTATATAGACGGACGCAAGATTTTCATGGGTCCGGAAGAATCAATGCAGATTCAATCCAAACTCGGAAGCGACATCGCAATGGCTTTTGACGAATGCATAGAAAACCCCGCTCCCCGTAATTATGTTGAAAAATCCGTTGCAAGAACCACCCGCTGGCTTCGCCGCTGCATTGCGGAACATAAAAAACTTGCCGAAAACCCCGAAACCATAAACCCCGGCCAGCTTCTTTTCGGAATCAATCAGGGCGGAACTTATGACGATATCCGTATTGAACATATGAAGGAAATCGCAGAAATCGAAGGTCTTGACGGCTACGCCATCGGCGGACTTTCCGTCGGCGAAAGCGCCGAGGAAATGTACCGCATAATCGACGCCGTTGAACCTTTTATGCCGAAGGATAAACCCAGATATCTTATGGGCGTCGGAACTCCGCTCAATATCCTTGAGGGAGTCCACCGCGGAATAGATTTTTTCGACTGCGTTCTTCCCCTTCGGAACGCCCAGCACGGCAATGTTTTTACCTGGAACGGAAAAGTCCGCATTCTTGCGGAAAAATTCAAATTCGACGGCACACCCATTGACGAAAATTGCGGCTGTCCCGCATGCCGCAGTTACAGCAAAGGCTATATCCGCCACCTTTTGAAAGCGGACGAGCGCCTTGGAATGCGCCTTTGCGTTCTCCATAACCTTTGGTTCTATAACGAAATGATGGCGAAAATACGCAAGGAAATCGAAAACGGAACCTTTGAGGAGTTTTATCAGAAATACAGAGAAATTCTGGATAAACAGGTGTGACAGCAAGTCTTTTTATAAAAAAACTGCCAAACCCTCCGGGTTACCTGTAATCCCTCATTCCTCTTTTTGCAACAAGCTGCAAAAATCCACCTTCCCCTTCGGGAAGGCCGATAAAAAAACGCTCCCGCAAGGGAGCATTTTTTTATGTAAAGGCGGATATTGTCCGCCCGTTTTTGCATCAGGTTGCTCTTTCCTCTCTCGGCCGGAAGAGAAGCGTGATTCCCCATGCCGCACCGATTCCGACCAGGGTATAGACAACTCTGCTTAAAAGAGCTTCCGGACTTCCGAAAAGCCATGCAACAAGGTCAAAATCAAGAATTCCGATAAGACCCCAGTTAAGGCCGCCGATTATAATAAGCGCAAGGGCAAGTCTGTCCACCCATGTGATGGCGCTCATATCCATAAAAACATCTCCTTTTTTATTTTTAATCCTATTTTTGCCGAAAAAATATTAAATATTCCTTAATATTCCGAAAAGTATTTTGCAACAAACAGATTTATATGTTATTATAAAAAATAACGTGTTAAAAAATTTTCCCGCAAAAAGGATTGTTGAAATGATAAAAAAACTTCTTTCTCTTTTATTTTGTTTTATTACTGTTTTTTCTTTCTGTGTTCCGGCTTTTGCCGCAATGCCTTCTTCTGAAATAATTTCAGAAACCTGGTGCGTAATGGATTCCAAAACCGGCCAGATATTGATTGGCGGAAACGAAAACGCAAAGCGCGAACCCGCTTCCATAACAAAAATTCTCACCTGTGCAATGGCTCTTGAACGTCTTGACCCGAAAGCGGAATACACTTTTTCAAAAGAAGCCGCAAGTTATGACAAAGCCAGCACCCACCTTGCTTTTTCCGAAGGCGAAACCTGCACCGTTGAAGATCTTCTCTATGGCGCCATGGTGGAATCCGCAAACGACTGTGCAATGGCCCTTGCAGACGCTTCCGCAGGAAGCCAGCTTGCTTTTGTCCGGCTTATGAACGAAAAACTTGCGGAACTCGGCTGCACCGGTTCCCATTTTTCAAACGCAACCGGAATGCCGGAAATGAACCATTATACCACCGCAAGAGATATGGCTGTCATTACGAAATATGCCCTTTCCGTTCCGGGATTCATGACCTATTTTTCTGCATGGGAATGGACAATTCCCGCAACCAACAAAAACGGCGAAAGAACTTTCGGAACCCACCATGCCATGATTGTCGGAAGCCAGTATAATGCGACTCACGGTTATGATTACGCCACCGGCGGAAAACTCGGCTGGACCGAAGAAGCAATGCACACCGCAGTTACCACCGCTTCCAACGGCGAAATGGATCTTATCTGCGTTGTTATGAAAAGCAAAAACAAAAATGCAAAATATAAAGATTCCCGCCTTCTCCTTGATTATTGCTTCAACAATTTCAAAAGCGTTGAAATTCCCGTAACTGTAAAAAAATCGAAACTTTCCGTTTATGACGGAAATTCTCTTTACGGTGAAATGACTGTTTACCCCATGGCAGCGACAACCGTTCTTTTGACAGACGATATGAGCGTTTCCGATATTTCCGCCAAGGCAAACATTCCCGAATCCTGCCAGCTTTCCGAAGTAAGCAATGTTGCCCTTAATATTTCTTTCAACAAAACCAGCGAAAATATGGCAACTTCCTCCTTTTCCATTTCTCCGGAATATCACATCGTAAAGGAATCTTCCGTAATTTCCTCCGAAGCGGAAATCAAAAACGAAAACAGCACTTTCCGCTGGTGGATTTTTATTGCAATTCCTTTCGGGATCCTTGCCGCTCTTGCAATCATCATTTTTATAATCCGTGCATATAATATAAGAAAATATAACCGCCTTCGCAAACACCGCCATTACAGAAGGCTTGGGCACGACAGATAAAAAACTCTTGCATTCCGCTTTTTATTATGTTATATTAAATTCAATATTATAAATGCGATGACCGGGAGAAGTAACCGAGAATGTTTGAGCACCAGAGAGGTGAACATTTGCTGAAAGTTCACTTGTTCGAGCACGGTAAAATGCACCCGATGAGCACGAAACGGGAAAGCCTGCTTTTTCGAGCACGGCAAGTATCGTTTTGCGGAAGCCGCCGTTACCGGCAAAGGGTTGTCTGACCCTTTGAGTTATAAACCGGAGTGGAACCGCGATAGATTTGTTTTTACCGCCTCCGTCACAAAGAAATTTGTGACGGAGGTTTTTTTATTCTTTCCTAAGGGGTGAATTTATGTTTTCAGGCCTTAAAAAAGATATATATGCCGTCCGGGACCGCGACCCTGCGGCGCCTTCCGCATTCAAAGTTTTTCTGCTTTATTCCGGACTTCATGCAATAATGTGGCACCGGCCGGCTTTCTGGCTCTGGCACCACGGTTTTAAATTCACCGCCCGAGCTCTTTCGCAGATCGTTCGTTTTTGCACCGGAGTTGAAATCCACCCGGCGGCAAAAATCGGCCGCGGCGTCCTTATCGACCACGGTTCCGGCGTTGTAATCGGCGAAACCGCCGAAGTCGGCGACAACTGCACCATTTATCAAGGGGTCACTCTTGGCGGTACAGGTAAGGAAACCGGAAAACGCCACCCCACCCTTATGAACAACGTTATCGTCGGAGCGGGCGCAAAGGTCCTTGGGCCTTTCACAGTCGGCGAAGGCGCAAAAATAGCCGCAAATGCCGTTGTTCTCAATGCCATTCCCGAATATTCAACCGCCGTGGGCGTCCCCGCAAGAGTTGTCCGCCAGCACGGCAAAAAGGTCGTTCCTGCGGAAAAACTCGACCAGGTCCATATTCCCGACCCGGTTTCCCAGGAAATCTGCAAGCTCTATATGGAAATCGACCGTCTTAAAGCGGAACTTGCGGAAATAAAAAGCCTTCCCAGAGAGGAAGGTGGCATTTCCGAAGGAAATGACGGATGAGGGATAGCCATGCCGAGAAATTTTGAGTCCAATTCAAATCTGTGCGATAAATCACGGGATTTACGCAGAAATATGACGCTGGAAGAAAAACACCTTTGGTATGATTTTTAAAAAACATATCCGGTACAGTTCAACAGGCAAAGAGTAATCGGCAACTATATCGTTGATTTTTATTGCAGAAAAGCAAACCTCGTAATTGAAATTGACGGAAAACAGCATTACATTCCCGACGGGTTAAGTTATGATCCGGAACGCACAGATTATCTTAATAGTGTCGGAATTGAAGTTGTCCGTTTTTTGAATAAAGATATTAATGGAAATTTCGAAAATGTTTGCACACACATTGACCTGGTCGTGAAACACAGGTTGGGGTAATCCCTCATCCGTCCGCTTCGCGGCCACCTTCCCCGACCGGAAGGCTATTTCAATATAAAGGAGACCCAGAAATGAAAGTTTTCAACACAATGACAAGACAGAAAGAGGAACTTGTTCCCCTTACCCCCTGCGAATTCAAAATCTATGCCTGCGGACCCACCGTTTATAACTTCATCCACATCGGCAACGCAAGACCCATCTGCGTTTTCGACGTTCTCCGCCGCTATCTTGAATTCCTCGGCAACAAAGTAACCTTTGTTCAGAACTTCACCGACGTTGACGATAAAATCATCAAACGCGCAAATGAAGAAGGAATCACTTCCTCCGAAGTTGCTGAAAAATATATCGCCGAATATAAAAAAGACGCCGAAGGTCTTGGCGTAAAACCCGCGACCGTTCACCCCAAAGCCACCGAAAACATGGAAAAAATCATCGAAATCGTCGAAAGCCTTGTGGAAAAAGGCTACGCCTATCCCCTTTCCGACGGTTCTGTCTATTTCCGTGTAAGAAAATTCGATGAATACGGAAAACTTTCTCACCAGGACGTTTCCGACCTTGAATCCGGCGCAAGAATCGAAGCAGACTCCGAAAAAGAAGATCCCCTCGATTTCTGCCTTTGGAAAGCCGCAAAACCCGGCGAACCGAGCTGGACTTCTCCCTGGGGCGAAGGCAGACCCGGCTGGCATATCGAATGCACCGCAATGATTAAAAACCACCTTGGCGAAACCATCGATATCCACTGCGGCGGCCAGGACCTTATCTTCCCCCACCACGAAAACGAAATTGCCCAGGGCGAATGCTGCACCGGCCACGAATATGCCCGTTACTGGATGCACAACGGCTATATCAACGTCGATAACGTAAAGATGTCCAAATCCCTCGGAAACTTCTTCACCGTCCGTGATGTTGCGGAAAAATACGGTTATGAACCCATCAAATACATGATGATCCAGGCGCATTACAGAATGCCCCTTAACTATACCCTCACCGTTATCGAATCCGCAAAGGCTTCCCTTGAAAGAATGTACACCTGCCGCGACAACCTTGATTTTGCAATCGAAAACGCACCGGCAGAAAACCAGGGCGGCGAAGAAGAATTCATCGCAATGCTCGCAGAGAAAAAACAGGCATTCATCACCGCCATGGACGATGACCTCAACACCGCCGATGCGGTTGCAGTAATTTTCGACCTTGTCCGCGAAATCAACACCTTCATCACCGCTCCTCACGCAAAATCTGCTCTTGAAGCTGCTGCAGAACTTTTCGATGCTCTCACAAACGTTCTCGGAATCCTTTATAACCGCAAGAAAGAGAGCCTTGAGGAAGAGGTCGAACAGCTTATCGCCGCAAGACAGGCCGCAAGAAAAGAGCGCAACTGGGCTGAAGCAGACAGAATCCGCGATGAACTCAAAGCCATGGGAATCGTTCTCGAAGATACCCCCCAGGGCGTTAAATGGAAAAAGGCATAAACAAAAATGGAACTTGAACAGACATATACTTTCCGGACCGACACCGGAACCCAGAACGAAAACCGCGCCCTTACCCTTTCCGCACTCCAGCGCATAATCGTTGTTATCTCCGAGGAACATCTTGAAAACATCGGGCTCGACGTTCCGCATCTTATGCGGGAATACGGCGTTTCCTGGATACTTCTTTCCATAAGCGTTGATATAAAATCTCCCATCCGTGACGGCGAAAGACTTTCCGTCCGAACCTGGCACACCGAGAAAAAGGGAGTTTATTTCCGCCGTGAAGTTGAAATCTGCCATCCGGACGGAAGCGTTGCCGCCGTTGCGGCAACCTTCTCTTCAATTTTTGATATGAAGACCCGCCGCCTTTGTTCCGACCCCGAAGTTCTCGAAAAAGTCGATCAGCTCGGAAACGGAAAGGAACTTCTTAAAGCAGAAAGCCGTATCCGCATCAAACCCGACGATTTTCCCGTCGTTATGACACAAAAAGTTATGCCAAGCTGGATAGATTCCCTTGGTCACGTCAATAATTTCCGTTACGGGGATCTCATAACCGATGCTCTTTCGGAAGATGCAAGAGCAAACCTCGGGAATCTTTCCCGTTATGAAATCGGTTTTACCGGTGAACTCCGCCTTGGCGAAAGCGTTGAACTTCGCCTTAAAGAAGAAAACGGTGAAATCTTTGCCGCAGGAATCCGTTCCACGGACGGAAAACCCGCTTTTCTTGCAAAACTTTCATTCAATGAATAAAAAAACAGCCGCCCATCTGAAGTGAACCCCAAAGATTAGACAAAAGAATATTAAGATTATGAGGAATGAGTTCTGAATTGCACAGGACTCATTCCTTTTAATTTGAGAGAAATTCTGTCATTGTTGTAGTAATAAATGTAATTGTTAAGCTTTTGGAT
>JAGBAZ010000012.1 GCA_018110905.1 Oscillospiraceae bacterium | reverse complement strand
CGTTATATCCTAATTTGTGTTCTCGCATATCCAGTATAGCACTTATCTTTAATTCTGCACTATATCTTTTCTGCTCTTCTCCTCTTTTTGCCATAAAAATATGCACCTCCAAAAGTGTCTAACTTTTGGGGTGCATATCAAAAGCTGAGCTTTTTTATTTATATTTCTTTTATATATCCTTATTTATAAAGACCTTCAACATCAACAAGCTTCATCTTCATGTTTTCAAGGTTTCGAATTTCCCTCGGAAAAGCTTCGATTGAAAAAAGCATATCAAAGCGTTCCCAATATTCGGTGAAAAGCTTGTCATTTTTGCGAAGACGCGAAAGAAGCTGTTCCCCGGGTTCGGAAAAGTTTTTGCGGTATTCCGCAAAAAGGATCTGACGATTTCTCTGGTTTGCCGCAACAATTTTAGCATCTGAATATTCTTTAAGCGAACTCCAGTAACCGGATATTACCGAGCCAAGAAACGGAAGCATTCCCTGTTTGTTTTTGCGAAGCATATATTGCATACAAACCTGTTCAAAAAGTTTACCTTCAATATATTCATCAATTTCATCAACAAGGTTTCCCAAAACCGCTTCTCCTCTTGAAATTGCGGTTTTGTTGGGAAGAACAAATCTGAACCAGAAAGCAAGAGCCTTTGAACTAACTGTGTAAACGCCTTTTCTGCTGGCTTTGTTTTCTTCGCCGAAAGGAATATCGCGGTTTACTATCTGCATCTGAAGCAGGGTCAGAAGATATTTGTTTACCTTTGTGGAACTTTCGCCCGTTTCCGCAACAATCTCGTTGATTCTCTGGCTTCCTTTTGCAAGGGCAAAAAGGATAGAATTATAAAATTCCGGTTCGCGAAGCTCATCAAGGAAAATCATCGGCGGCTCGCTGTAAAGCGGTGAATTTTTTTCAAGGAAAATATTTCTGATATTCTCTTCAAAAGTTTTTTCGCCTTCAACAAGCCCAAGATACTCCGGAACACCGCCAAGACAGCAATAATATCTCATCTTGTCTTTTGCGGAAAGTTCTTTCGGCAAAAGTTTTGCAGAATCAAGATAATCCAATTCCTCAAGTTTATAAATCACCGGGCGGCGCATTGATGCAGCGGAGTTTTCCGCAAGGATTTCGGTTTCTGTAAAGAAAACCCTTCCGCAGCCGGCAACAACAAAAATATTGCTGTTTCGCCATTCGTTTTCAAAAGCGTTGCGAAAATCTTTGAGCACCGTTTTATCTTCAAAAACAAGATCTGCAAAATCATCTATCGCAAGAAGAAATCTTTCGTCCTTTGCAAATTCACCAATTCTTTTAAAAGCAACTTTCCAGGTGGGAAAATCCTCTTCTTCTCCGGAAAAATCCGAAACGGCTTTTTCAAAAAGGCGAAGGTTCATATAGGAATTAAGACGCTGTGCGGAAAAGAAAACCCCGTGTTTGCCTTCGGCAAATTTTGAAAGAACAGCTGTTTTTCCGCTTTTGTGGCTTCCGTAAACAACAACAAACTTTGCTCCCTGGGAATTCCAGTTCTTTTCCATGGAATCAAGTTTTCCTTCTCTTCCGATAACCATAGCGCTTCCTCCTGTTTATATATTTTAAGGTATTATAATTCTGCGGGTTTTCATTTTAACACCCGTTTGTCGCTTTGTCAAGAAAAACGGCGAAATAATGCGGTTTTTTCCATATAAAAAGCCCTTTCCGGCGGAGAGCTCCGGAAAGGGTCTTTTTTTAATCTGATATTTTCTGTTATTTGCTCAAAAAATTATTTTCTCTTTTTAAGAACAAGAGCTGCACCTGCTGCTGCAGAAACAATTGCCATTGCGGAAACAATTCCGATCATGTCTTCCGCACCGGTATCCGGGTTCTGTTCGCCGGAAGTGCCGCCGTTGTTGGAACCGGAACCGGATCCGCCGTTTCCGCCGACGGTAACTTTTTTGCCGGAAAGAATATATCTGCCAAGAGTGGAACCTGCTTCGCGTTCGATTTCGATTTCTACCTCATCGTAAAGGTTTACTTTGCCGTAATCGATAACAAGTTTGTTGTCCTTGCCGTTGATGTTGAGGTGGAAAGCAACTTTTTCACTTTCGTCGGTGTTCATTCCGAATTTGTGAAGAAGTTCGCCATATGTGCATCCGGGTTTCCAGGTGATTGTAAAATCGCTTGCAATGGTCTGGGTGCCGTAAAAATCAAGATAATAATTATCAAAAACCTGTTCGCCGTCAACTTTTTTATATTTTGCACCGCTGTCATTAAGGAAGTTTACACCGCCCTGGTTTGCAGAAACCTCATCAATTTCCACAATTACGCTGGGATCGGAAGTGCTGTTGACAAGGGTAAGGCCTTCGCCCGCAATTGCACGGAAAGCAGTGGTGGAAATTACGAATGCTTTGGGGGAAGACATTCTGTCTTCATAAAAATCCCAGTAACCAAAATCTGCTTTTCCGGTTGCTTCGTTAATGGGGAAAAGTTCACCTTTTGCGTTGTTTTTATAATGTTCTGCGTAATATTCAACGGTATCTTTGGAAGCGATCGCAACGTCGGCAATAACATCGTTTTTAATACCGGAATAAGCTTTGCCGTCGCTTGCACCGGTTGCTTTTGCCTGGAAAGTACCTTTTGCGTAATTTACGCCAAAGTTATCTGCAACTTTTACTTTAACAATATAAACATCCTGGTTGCAGATTGCTTCGTAACGGGTGGTTTTACCTGCATCGTTAAGAGCTTTTGCTGCTGCTCTTACTTCGATATAATCGGTGCTGAAGTTGATGGTTTCCACAGTAACAACGGTCTGTTCGGTTTTGTCGTCATTAAGTTCGGTTTTTGCCTCAGCGCTGCCGCCCATTGCATAGGAAACAACGGGTTTGCCTTCTTCAGTAACGGTGAAAAGTCCGGTTGCATCGTCATAAGTACCTTTGTTTACAACGGTGGTAACTTTATCATAACCAATTGCGGAACCGCTTTTGGAATCGTTTACGCTGAAGTTGATGTTTTCGCTGATGGATTCCCAAACTTCATCGTTTGCGGAATATACAGCCGGGTCGTAATCAAGAACTTCTGCGGAAACAATTCCGGTGGATTCAACTTTAATGTTTTTATAAGTGTTGGGTTTGAAGATCATGGAAAAATAAACCACACCGCCAACGCCGTTGGTGTAATAAGTTGCGGAACTTCCGGTGCTGGAAGGCGGAGCGGTCCAGATGTCGGAATCGGAAATTTTGATATAAGTGCCGGAAGCACTTCCGATATCCTCGGTAAGGTCGATAACAGGGATGTCAGCAAAAGAAGTCACTCCCATTGCCGCAGTCATCATGAGTGCGAGCACAAGAGCAAGAGCTTTTTTCATGTTAAACTTCCTCCGTAATTATAGTTTAGCTTTTTTGTTTTCTTTGTGTGAACTGCTCTCTCTCCGGAAGAACAACTCACCGCAGAACTGATTTTATCGTTTTACGAACGAAAAACACAGCTTTTTTTCAAAATCCGTCAATTTTCACTATTCAAAAAACGCCGTTGTTTTTCTTTTTGTGCTTCTTTAAAACTGTTTTTCGGAGCATATGGAAATGCAGTAAAACCATTCCTTTTCTGGTTTTTTCTTCTTTCACAAAGTCATCAAAAAAAGACGGCAAAAGCCGTCTTTCCTTATCATCTTGTAATTGTAAGCATCGTTTTTTCAAAAAGAACATCTTCCGAAAGTTCGTTTTCTTTCATAAGCTGTTCAAGCGAAACGGAATATTTTTTCGCAATATCCCAAATTTTTTCGCCTTTTTCCGCATAGCAAAAAGTCAGAGCCAAACTTCCGTGCTCAATTTTCTTTTCAAGATCAACCGAGCACGCCGCAACTGCCTCTCTGTCCGAAACTTTATATATCGTTCCGTCAAGAAGCAAAGTTGCGGAAATTTCCGCTTTCCCTTCCCCGGAAATACTGAATTCCTCATTTTTAACACCGGAGCAGATATTGTAAAAAACTATATTCTCTGTGCTTGTTTTGCTCAAAAACTCCTTTTCAATGTTTTTTTCAAAGTAAACCGGGTTTTCGTCTTCGTCCTTTGCAAACATACAAAGTTTTGCCGGAAGGCGTATTTTCCCTTCCGAATCGATTTTCGGACATCCTGCTTCAAGCCAAAGATCCGTAACCGTTTCTGCGCTTTCCGGAAGATCGAATTTTTCAAAAACCGGTTCTTCAATAAAAAGCGGGACCGCTTCTGTTATGGTCAAAAGCTTTGCTTTTTCTGTTTTCGTTTCATATTTTGTTGAAAACATATCTTCGATATAATTTATCTGACTTTTTCTGTAAACCCTTGCAAAAATCCCGATTTTTATTTTAATATTTATGTTCTGACCATCATCGCAAGGCGAAATTTCCGGAAATTCCGCTTCATATCTTGCATCGCAAATGTCGCTTTGCAAAATTCCGTTTGCATCTACCATTCTGCTTACCGGATATGTAAACACGGAAACAAACGGACCTTTTTCTCCGTTTTCGTTTTCTTCCGGAACCCAGACGGCGGTTACTTTCACTTCGCCTTTCGTAACAACTTTATCCTGAATAACATGACATTCCGAAACATGTGCAAAAGCATATGACCGAAGAATTTTTCCGAAAGGCGGCTTTCCGTAACCGAGTTCGTCCTTTTCCTCCACCGTAAAACCTTTATAAAATTCTCCGATAAACGAAATCGTTTCAATATCTTTATTGTTGCAAACCGTTTCAGCACCTTTGGCGGAAGAAACAAAACTTTTTTCCTCTCCGCAAACAGTCCTCAGGACTATATCAATGCTTCCATGAAGGTCAATGCGTCTTTTGTTAACCGCTTTGCAGCCTATTTCACCGATTGTCACATCCGCCTCTGCCGCCGCAATGTTTGCCGTTTTCTCAAAAACATGGCTGAACGGCTGAAGCTGACTGCAGGAGCAAAGTTCGCCTTCTTCGGAAACATAGCTGACTTCAATGTTCACGCTCCCGGAAACAGTTTCTCCTCCCGCTTCGGAAATTACCGGTGATTTCACCGTTTTTGCAGTATATCTTAAAATTTTCATAACATCCGGAAAGTAATCCGGAAGGATTATTGAACAATCCACCGGAACGACCGCCTTTTTATCTTCCGGATTTCCACAGCAGAAAATTTTATTGTAATCAAGATCAAGTTCCATAAAAATTCCTCTCCTTTTCGTTTTCTTTTCAAAACTTATGCAAAGAGTTTTATATTTAGAACAAAAAAGCCTGCGGCGGATTCGCAGTAACAAATTGATGTTATTCCGAGCGAATCGAAGAATCCGTTTTTCTTCGGGGCTGTTTTAGATCTTTCACAGTTTTTATGGTACCGCCTTGAAATAAAAGAGGAGCACTTCTTTGCGAAGTGCTCCTCAAAGCGCAGGCTTTTTTATAATTCAACCGTGTGCATCGCGATCCCGGCTTCGGTAATATCAATTATTCCGTAGCTTGGCAAACCCTCTCTCGGTCTTCCGCAGCTTCCCGGGTTCATGATATAAAGTCCGTCGTCATAATCCGTCATTGCAATATGTGTGTGACCGAAAAGGAGAATATCCGCTTCGTTCTTTCTTGCAAAAAGTTTCGCAATATTAAGGTCGCCTTTAACGCCAAAACGCGCTCCGTGGGTAAAGAAAATCGTTTTGCCGCCGAATCTGATGATATCATAATCCGGTTTGTCCGTTCCCCAATCGCAGTTTCCCGAAACGAAATATATTTTCTTATCGTTATAAACATATTGAATAAGTTCAATTTCTCTTTCGCCGTCGCCAAGATGGATGAAAATATCCGCATCATTTTTATGGCGTTCCATTATCTGTTCCAGAACATCATAATTTCCGTGGCTGTCCGAAAAAACAACTGCTCTCATTTTTTTCAAAAACCTCCCTTGGCGGAATATCGTAAAAAGTGCTTTCATATTTTTTATTATATTCCGCTTTTTGTTTTTTCACAAGGCGGATATCACCGAAATTTTTATGAAAGGCGGAATTTTTATATGGATTTCAACCTTACCCCCGAACAGCAGAACACAATTTTGGAAGCCGCGAGCAAAAAACTTGGTATAAGCAAAGAAAAACTTGAAAATGCGGCAAAAAAAGGCGATCTCGGCGTTTTCGGAAACATTGCCGCGCCGAAAGTTCAGCACTACGCAAACAGTCCGAAAGAACTTGAACGTTTTCTTTCCGATCCAAAAAACCAGGCAATAATCAAAAAACTGATAGGGGGCGGCTGATATGCCGGATCTTTCCGAACAGCTTTCGGCAATTCTGCAAAATCCGGAAGCACAGCGTAACATTCAGAACATGCTTGCCTCTCTTCAGCAAAATTCCGAACCTTCTCCGCAAAACCAGAATTCAGCGGGCGCGCCCTTTGATCTTTCATCTTTTTTCAATCAGTCCCAACCGCAAAATCCCGCTCCGTCTGTCCCAAACATAGACATCAATATGCTTATGAAACTCCAGAATATTTTTTCAAAAATGTCCTGCGATGATCACAATGTAAATCTTTTAATGGCGCTTCGCCCCCATCTCAAAAACCCGCAGAAAGTTGACGGCGCAATCAACATTCTCAGGCTGATGAGCATTCTTCCCGCTCTTGAAGAAAGCGGAATTTTCGGAGGTGGTCTTTTCTGAAATGGCACCACAACGATTATTCCGAGGAGGCACTTTCTGAAATGCAGCGCGAAACAGAAAAAAGAGTTAGAGAAATGCAGTCCCGGGCAAGATTAATAGGCGGAAGCGAAAAAAACTTTTCCCCTCCGCCGGAACCCGTTTATTTTTCTTCCGAAAGAAAAAATCCTGCTCCGCAAAACCCGCTTTCGGATTTGCTATCCGGAATGGACAGCGAAAAACTGGTTATCCTTGCGCTTTTGTGGATTCTTTGGAACGAAAAAGCCGACCCTAAACTTTTGCTTGCCCTTTTGTATCTTTTGCTTTAAAAAAACTCCCTGCCCAAAAGCAGGGAGTTTTTATTATTTTCCGATATAAACAACAGCACATGCGCCCGGACCGATGTGGGTTCCGATTACGGCGCCAACGGGAATTATCCTTTCTTCCGGAACAGAAACGCCGATTTTACGGAGCCTTTCGCGAAGAATCTCGCCGTTTTTTCTGTTTTCGGTAAACATGATATAAAAAGGAAAATCTTCATCCGGCATATCTTTTTCAACATGTTTTACAACAAAATCGATTCCTTTTGAAGTTCCCATGGTTTTTGCCGGAATTTCGGCCTTGCCTTCCCTGCTCACATGCATAATAGGTTTGATATGGGCAAAGCTGCCGATTTTATAAACCGTGCTGGAAATTCTTCCGCCTCTGTGAAGATACTCAAGGGTATCCATTACGGTATAGAGCACAACTTTTTCGCGGAGCGCAGAGATTTTTTCAACAATTTCTTTTGCTTTTTTTCCCTCATCACGAAGGCGAACCGCATATTCAACGATCATTCTTTCTCCGCCGGTTCCGTTAAGGCTGTCAACCACATAGCATCTGTCGTAGCCAACAAGTTCCTTTGTTGCCGCAACGCTCTGATAGGTTCCGCTGAGTCCGGAAGAAATAGTGACAATTATAATATCGTCGTCGTTTTCCCTTGCTTCTTCGATAAGATCGATATAATCCTGGGGCGAAGGCTGGGAAGTTCTCGGCATTGTTTCTTCTGTTTTAAGAAGTTCATAAAAACGCTCTTTTGTAAGGTCAATGTTTTCTTTATATTCTTTATCCCCAAAAATAACAGAAAGAGGAACAGCTTTTATGTTTTTTTCTTCAAGTTCCCAAGGCTCAAAATCCGCCGCAGAATCTGTAACTATTCTTATCAAGAGTTTTTCATCTCCAATTTTTGATTATCAACAATAGTTTACAATACTTTTGTTCCAAAAACAATAGATATGCGCTAAAAAGTTATTAAAAAACCTGTTTCAAGGTTTCTCGAAACAGGTTTTTAGCTTTATTTTCTTTTAAAATGGAAAACATTATCGATTTCCGCATCCCAGAACGCTTCATAAGCTCTGCGGTACATTGCCCTTGCATGGATTCTGTCGTGCCAGATAAAACGCCGGAGAACTTTTCTTAAAGACCATTCTTCGCCGTAGCTGCCGTCAAAAACTTTGTTTTGAAGAAAATCTTCCTGCTTTTCAAGTTCCTCAAAACCTTTCTGACGGCAGGAAAGAATATCCGGTCCGTTTTTTGCTTCAACGCCTATCTCGCCAAAGTAATATTCGGTTATGTTCATACAGTGATTATACATTTCCTCG
Organism: Oscillospiraceae bacterium; assembly: GCA_018110905.1. Classification (GTDB taxonomy): domain Bacteria; phylum Bacillota; class Clostridia; order Oscillospirales; family Ruminococcaceae; genus UMGS1668. The sequence continues at coordinate 42,556 of JAGBAZ010000012.1, read as the reverse complement.
GCTGTTGAAGGTATCTTTCCGTAAAAAGTTTCCCTTGGCGGAACAATATTCATCTTTTTGTTTGGAATGGAATCATACATTCTTTCAAGATCCATCGCGGAACGGAGAGCAAGAATCTTAAGCTTATTATATTCCTCTTTGGTAAGAGGTTCTCTTTCGGAATCAAAAATCACATCTGAATCCGCATCGCAGATTTTAAGTTCCGGGTTTTTCTTTTCCTGAACAAGTTTTATCTCAACCGGAAAATCGATTTTTGCTTCGCCGGTTGCCCAATCAAGATAGGATTCTATTTCTTTCGGAAATTTTGCAGCAGCGTTTTCGTAATTCCTTCCGCGCACAAAAGCCCCCGGAAAATTTTCCGCATAAACAATGCAGCCTTCATCATTATATTCGCAAACAGCTTTTATAATCATTCAAACACCTCTCCCACGAAAGCCTCAACTTCCGCTCTTTTTGGAACAGAAGGCGATGCTCCCGGTTTTGTGACCGCCATTGCCGAAGCTTTTGCGGCAAGTTCCATTGCCTTTTCCGGTCCCATTCCTTCCATTATTCCGGCAACAAAATATCCGGTATAAGTGTCGCCTGCGGCGGTTGTATCCACAGCTTTAACTTTGAATGCGCGCTGAAAAATGCTTTTTTCAGAATTTCTGAAGAAAGAACCTTTTACTCCCATCGTGAGCACAATATCCGTATCCGGATAATTTTCAGAAAGTTCCGCAGCCGCTTTTTCCCCTTCAAAAATTTCTTTTCCAAGGATTCTTCCGGCTTCAACCTCATTTAGAATAAGTATATCAGCTTTTCCCACGGGCATTTTGAGCAGCTGTTCATCTATCGGCGAAGGGTTGAGCACCACTTTCATGCCTTTTTCTTTTCCCGTGCTCAAAATATATTCAAGCTCGCTTATTTCATTTTGCAGAACGAGCACGTCGCCTTTTTCAAAATGCTCAAACACCTTATCCGTCTGTTCTTTGGTTATCGAACGATTTGCTCCGCCAAAAAGAAGAATGCAGTTATCACCGTCAATGCTGTTCTGTATTATTGCGTGTCCGGTGCTGATATCATCTTTGATTTCAACAAATCCGGTATTCACCCCAGCAGAAAGAAGCTCATCAACAAGAAATTTTCCCTCTTTGCCAATAGCTCCTGCATGAAAAGTTTCTGCACCGGCTTTGGAAAGAGCAACGGATTGATTAAGACCCTTTCCGCCGCTGAAAATTTTAAGATCCGCCGAAGACAAAGTTTCGCCTTTTGAAACAAAATGGTCAACTTTATATGTATAATCGATATTCAGCGAACCAAAACAAAGAACTTTCATCTTTTTATCCTTTCAGCCGTAAAGGCGGATGTTTTCTTCGATAATATCCCAGAAACGTTCCACATCAATATCCATAGCAACGTCCGCGGTGTGCGGAAGATGAAGATAATCAAACGGGTCGCAGTTTGTTCTTCCGTAAGATTCGGTGGAACGGATATCTATGCGAACATTCATCGGTTTAACTTTGAGCACCGAAGGATCGATAAGGTAAGCAAGGGTTACCGGGTCGTGGAGCGGACCGCCCTCCCAGCCAAAAACTTCTTTCTGGGTTTTGCAGAAATGTCCCATAAGATCAACAAAAAGCTTTGATGCACGGTTCCCGATCCTGCCCATGCGTTCGACAATTTCCGGATAGCAAAGGACTTTTCTTGTAACATCAAGACCCACCATGGTCATGGGTCTTCCGCTTGTGAAACAAACGTATGCCGCCTCCGCATCCGCCATGATGTTGAATTCCGCCGCCGGGCTTACGTTTCCGTTGGCAATGGCGCCGCCCATAAGAACAATCTGTTTTATTTTCGGAACAATATTCGGTTCCATTCTCATGGCCATAGCAAGGTTGGTCATCGGACCGGTTGTAACAACGGTTATATCCCCTTCGGATTCCATAAGGGTTTTTATAATAAAATTGACCGCATGTTCCGGCTCTGCTTTTCTTTCAAGAGGAGGAAAAACCGGACCGTCAAGTCCGCTTTCGCCGTGGATATCTCCCGCAACAACTTTTTTGCGGACCATCGGTTCGCTGCAGCCGCCATATACCGGAACATCGATTTCAAGATGCTGGGTTACGTTAAGAGCGTTTCGTACGGTTTTATCAAGAGTCTGATTTCCGGAAACAATGGTGATACCAAGAAGATCTATTTTGGGGTTTTTACCCGCAAGAATTATTGCAACGGCGTCATCATGACCCGGATCACAGTCGAGAATGATTTTTGTTTTTTCCATAGCAAAATACCTCCCTTTCTATAATCTAATTATAACTTTTTATCAGGATTTTTCAACAACAAAAAATGCCCTGCGATTTTAATCGCAGGGCATTTTCATAATTACTCAAAGGTATATGTCGTAAAGCTTCGGAAAGTTTCTCCTTTTTTAAGAACGGTGCTCGGCCATTCCGGATGATGGATACTGTCCGGAAAATGCTGGGTCTCAAGACAAAATGCGCTTCTCTCTCCGCAATCAAGTCCTCCTTTTCCGTTTCTGTCGGTAAGGAAGTTTGCGGTATAAAGCTGAACTCCCGGCTGGTCGGTATCCGCAACAAGAGTTATACCAGTGATATCGCCGGTGGCTTTTGCGAAAGGATGACCGCTTATTACAAAGGTGGAATCATATCCGCGGGAAAGTTTTACGCAGGGTTCGTCATTTTCGATATCTCTTCCGATGGTTTTCGGTTCTCTGAAATCCATAGCTGTTCCCTCAACCGGCGCAAGTTCTCCGGTCGGAAGGCAGTTTTCGTCGCATACTGTAAATCTGTCGGCATTCATCTCAAGAACGTGGTTATGGATATCTCCGCTGCCCGCTCCGTTAAGGTTAAAATAGCTGTGGTTTGTAAGGTTAAGAATGGTATCTTTGTCGGTTTTCGCTTCGTACTCAATGGTAAAGCTGTTGTCTTTCCAGCCCATTTTAACGCTTATTTCAAGATTTCCGGGATATCCTTCTTCCCCATCGGGAGAAGTTCTTTTGAAAATGACAAAATCTCCTTCTTGTTTCGAATCCCAGACAAATCTGTCGAAACCTTTTTTTCCACCGTGAAGGTGGTTGGGGCCGTTGTTGATGAAAAGCTCGTATTTTTCGCCGTTAAGCTCAAATTTTCCTTTGCCGATGCGGTTTCCGACTCTTCCGATGGTTGCTCCAAGATAGCAGTCGCCGGCAACATATTCTTCAATGGTATCGTGTCCGATAACAACGTCCACCGGGTCTCCGTTTTTGTCGGGAACAATAAGGGACTGGATAGTTGCACCGTAATCAAGAACTTTTGCAACAAAGCCTTTTTCGTTTATTATGTTCCAGCAAAAAACTTCCGTTCCGTCGGAAAGATTTCCGAAGGGTTCTTTAAAAATTTCCATAAGAAAATCAACCTTTTCTCTATCGGATCTTTGTGATCACATCTGTTTTTTAACAAATTCCCAGGCGCTCTTGCACATATCCTCGACGGAATATTTTGCTTCCCAACCGAGAACATCTTTTGCTTTCTGCGCATCTGCCCAGAATGCGGGAAGGTCACCTTCGCGACGGGGACCGATTACGTAAGGAAGCTGCATATCGTTTGCTTCATCGAAAGCATGAACAAGTTCCATAACGGAAACACCGTTTCCGGTTCCAAGGTTGAAAGCTTCAACTCCACTGTTGTTTTCGGCATATTCAAGCGCTTTAAGATGGCCTACAGCAAGGTCAACAACATGGAGATAGTCGCGCTGGCAGGTTCCGTCAGGAGTGGGATAATCATCGCCGAAAATGGTGAGTTTTTCAAGTTTTCCGGCGGCTACGCGGCTGATATAGGGCATAAGATTGTTCGGAATTCCGTTGGGGTCATCGCCGAGAAGGCCGGAAGAATGGGAACCGATGGGGTTGAAATAGCGGAGAAGAACCGCGCAATAATCCGGATGTGCGGTGACATAGTCGGTAAGGATTCTTTCAATCATTACCTTGGTCCAGCCATACGGGCTGGTGGATTCTATCGCTTTCATTTCCTCTTTATAAGGATAGGGGTTGTTGGGACCGTAAACAGTTGCAGAAGAGGAGAAAACAAATTTTTTGCAGCCGAATTCTTCCATAACTTCCATAAGAGTAAGGGTACTGTCAAGGTTGTTGCGGTAATATTCAAGCGGTTTCTGAACGCTTTCGCCAACAGCTTTATATGCCGCAAAATGGATGATCGCATCGATTTTATTTTCAGAGAAAATTTTGCGCATAGCTTCTTTATCTTTGCAATCTTCTTTATAGAAAACAGGACGTTTTCCGGTAATAGCTTCGATTCTGTCGATAACATCTTCTTTTGCGTTGGAAAGGTCATCAACTATAACGGTTTCGTACCCCGCTTCGATAAGTTCAACAGCGGTGTGGCTTCCGATATATCCGGCGCCGCCGGTTACCAATACTTTCATTTAATTTGCCTCCTTATTTACTGCATCGATAAATCTGATGAAAGCAGAATTTCCTTCTGCGGTATTTTTATAAACTCCCGCATCTTCAAGAACTTCTGCAAAAACTTTTCCGGTTTCCTTAAGAATTATATCCATTGCGTTTTCTTCGGTGAATGTATATTCTTTTTTGAGTTCAGAAAGCCATTCCGCATGTTTTGAAAGGTTTTCGTCCTCATATACATCTTTTCCCGAAACCGCAGCTTCTGCAAGTTCGGAAAGTTCCTTTTTAAGTCTGCTTGGAAGGACCGCAAGACCCATTACCTCGATAAGTCCTATATTTTCCTTTTTGATATGGTGTTTATCCGCATGGGGATGGAAAACACCAAGCGGATGTTCTTCGGTTGTGATGTTGCAGCGAAGAACAAGGTCAAGTTCATAATCTTCGCCTCTGCGGCGTGCAATAGGAGTTATGGTATTATGGGGCTGTCCTTCGGAAAAAGCGATTACCGAAACGCTTTCGTCGGAATATCCGCGCCAGATTCCAAGAATTTTGTCGGCAAGTTCCGCTATTCTTGCAGAATCTGCTCCGCGAAGGCGGATAACGCTCATTGGCCATTTTACAATTCCCGCTTCGATATCCTCAAAGCCTTTGAAAACAATTTTTTCTTTTACCGGAGCGGTTTCCATTGCAAAGACATAATGCCCGCCCTGGAAATGTTCATGGCTGAGGATCGAACCGCCAACGATAGGAAGATCCGCATTTGAACCTACAAAATAATGCGGGAAAATACGGACAAAGTCCAAAAGTTTTTCAAAAGCGGATTTGTCTATCTTCATGGGGATATGTTCTTCGTTGAGCACGATACAGTGCTCATTATAATAAACATATGGTGAATACTGAAGGCACCAGTCCGCGCCGCAGATTTCGATTGGAATAATGCGGTGGTTAGATCTTGCGGGGTGGTTCATTCTTCCGGCATAGCCTTCATTTTCGCGGCAGAGCTGGCATTTGGGATATGCGGTCTGGGGCGCAAATTTTGCGGCGGCAATAGCTTTCGGATCTTTTTCAGGTTTTGAAAGATTTATCGTAACATCAAGCTCGCCGTATTCGCAAGGGTATTTCCAGCGCATATCTTTTTCTATGCGATAGCGGCGGATATAATCCGTATCACAGGAAAATTTATAATACCAATCGGTGGCTTCAACCGGGTCTTTTTCATATTTTTCCCAGAAGGTGCGAACGATTTCTCTCGGCATTGGTGTTACCGCACCCATGATTCGGGTGTCAAAAATATCTTTTGCGGTTATGTTGTCATCGCAAAGACCGTTTTCAACGGCATAATCAAGGATTCCGCCGAGAATTTCCTCAATATCTTCCGGCTGCGGTTCATCGGAAGGTTCGTAATCCGGCTTCTGAAGAATATCGAGGATTCGGTTCACAAGCACCCAATGGTCTTCCGGCTCCGCAAGACCTGTGTTCATTGCATATGAAACAAGGGCATCAATATATGTTTCGATTTTCATCAGTCTGCCTCCATTTCAACTCCGCCCTGAGGACGGATATCGAGCACATGGCAAGCTCCTTCACCAAGAACACTGTCTATTCCCTCACGGAATTTTTCAAGAATTTCGAAAGGAACAAATGCCTGAACAGTTCCGGCAAAACCGCCGCCATGAACTCTGTAAGCGCCTTTTCCATCAAGAAGATGTTCGCACATTGCAAGCGCAAGGGCAACGTCCTGGTGTTCTTTATATCCTGCGGGAATAACATTCTGGAGATACATATAGGAAGAATATCCGCTTTCCTTTACGAGGCTGAGGAAAGTTTCAAAATCGCCTTTTTCAAGAGCTTCAACCTGTTTCGGAACGCGTGCATTTTCCTGATAGAAATGGACAGCGCGCATAACTGCTCTGTCGCCGCATTTTTCGCGAAGTTTCGGAATTTCGGTAAAGAAATCTTTTTCTTCGATCTGAGTAAGAACTTCTTTTCCAAAATATTCCGCGATCATTTTTATCTCTCCGGGAATTGCGGCATATTCATCTGTAAGATCCGCATGACTTGCTCTTGTATCAATAATGCAGAGAGCATGGCCGCAGGAAGAAAAATCAAAGTTAACCGGTTTTATAACCGGGTTGTCTTTATCAAAAAAGTCTATTGTAACAAGGTTTCCGACTGCAGAAGCGGTTTGGTCCATAAGTCCGCAGGGTTTTCCGAAGAAAACATTTTCCGCATACTGACCTATCTGTGCAACTTCTGCCTGGGAAACTTTTGCGCCAAAGAAAAGATGGTTGATGATGGTTCCTATAAGAACTTCATAAGCGGCAGAAGAAGAAAGTCCGCTTCCGGGAAGAACGGTGGATTCACAATATGCATCAAAGCCTTTTATCTCACAGCCAAGCTGAACAAAACGCGCAGCAACGCCTCTGATAAGTGCAGGGGTCGTGTTTATTTCTTCATCATTCGGAACAAGATCGTTCACGTCTATTTCGCACATAGGATAACCTTTTGAGCAAATGCGGATCATATTCGTTCCGTTAATACGCACTGCCGCCACAGTATCAAGGTTTACCGCAGCCGCAAGAACTCTTCCGCGCTGATGGTCTGTGTGGTTGCCGCCTATTTCCGTGCGTCCGGGTGCGGAAAAATAACGTTCCGGCTTTTCGCCGAAACAGATTCAAATCCAGAATCCAGAATATCTTTCTGTGCCGGATCGATTTTAAGTACGGATGTAATCATTGCACATACCCCCATTTTCTTTTCTTCATTATACATCTAATATTATCAAAAAGGAATAGTAAAAACAAAAAAAGCCCATTATTATCGGATTTTTCGGTTTTTTCGTTGCTTTGTAAAGCACCATCAGTTATAATAAAATCATAACCGAAAGAAAGGAATAAGTCTCTATGGAAAAACTGATTTTACCCAATGGACTTGAAGTATCAAATGTCGCCCTCGGCGCCATGAACTTCGGCACAACCACCTCGAAAAAAGATGCTTTTGCCGTACTTGATGCATATCTTGATATGGGCGGAAACTTTGTCGATACTTCAAACAACTATGCTCATTGGCAAGGAACCGGCGACGAAAGCGAAACTCTCCTCGGAGAATATTTTGAAAGCCGCAAATGCCGTGACAAGGTCGTTCTTGCAACAAAAGTCGGTTTTGACCGTCACGGCGAAGGCCAGGGACTGCGCAAAGAACAAATCGAATACTGGATAGATGAAAGCCTTCGCAAACTTAAAACCGATTACATCGATCTTTATTACGCCCATACCGACGATATCACAACTCCTCTTGAAGAAACCATGGAAGCTTTCCATTCTCTTATTGAAAAGGGAAAAGTCCGTCATCTCGGCGGAAGCAATTATGATACCTGGCGTTTTGCCGAAGCAAACTCCGTTGCAAAAACCCCTTTCACAATGATGCAGCAATGGTTCACATATCTTCAGGCCTCGGCTGACAAAGCACCGCAGTATATTTTCAACGAATATACCACCCGCGAACGTCTTCGCTATCTCGAGGCAAAAAACATTCCCCTTGTTGCCTATTCCTGCCTTGCAAAAGGCGGTTACGAAAACCCCGACCGTCTTCCTTCGGAACTTGTCGCCGGAGAAAGGCTTGGCTTCCTTAAAAAAATGGCAAAGGAAAAAGGCGTAAGCGCAAGCGCTCTTGCAATCGCCTGGATGGTGAATCTCCACCGCTGTGAAGGTTTCCCGAGAGTTATACCGCTTTTTGGTTCCTCAAATACTGAACATTTCGTAAGCAATCTCAAAGGTGCCGAAATTCCTTTGACTGATGAAGAACTTAATCTTCTCAATAACGCATAAATGACAAAAACCCTCCGGTGCAAAAGTACCGGAGGATTTTTTATTTATTCGATTTTTTCCCAACCGGCATAAAGTGTTGTATCCGTTTCAACGGTATCTTTTTCCACATCCCATGGAACAAAACATGCGCTATCTCTATACCAACCGGTAAAAGTATAGCCTTCTCTGGTAGGCGGAATTGGTTCTTCAATAAGGTCGCCATACATCTGCTCCTGGGGAGCAACGTCGGTTCCGCCCAGGGAATTGAAGCTTACCGTAAATCCCGGATCCATAAGTTCAATTGCAACAACAATTATTATAACAAGAATGCAAAGTCCGATTATCATATCAAGCTGTTTTACGGATATATTAACATATCTGTAAAGCCCGCGGAACTTCGGTATCTGTTCTTCCTGTTTCTGAACTTCTTCCTCTTCCGGAATCTGATTGTTATTATAATCTTCCATTATTTCTTAACGAGATATTTACGCATATCAAGTGCGCAGGCGCAGAGGATGATCGCACCTTTGATGATATAAAGGCTGGAAGAGTCAACGCCGAGCATGGTGAGAGCAACGAAGATAAGACGGAGGATTACAACACCGAGGATGATGCCGCTGATTTTACCGGTACCGCCGACGAAAGAAACGCCGCCGATTACGCAGGCCGCGATAGCATCGCATTCGGTGTTAAGACCGGTGTTAGGAGCAACAGATCCGCTTCTTGCGCCTTCGATGAAGCCGGTGTAACCATATGCTGCACCTGCAAGGGTATGTACAAGAACGGTGGTCCAGAAAACGTTAACGCCGGAAACTTTTGCTGCTTCTGCGTTGGAACCAACTGCAAACATATTTTTACCAAATGTGGTTTTGTTCCAGATGAACCACATGATTCCGATAAGGATAATTGAATAAAGAACGTATCTCGGAACAGCTACGTTTCCAAGGCGGAACATTTCGCCGTTTACGAAGGTTTTATATTCATCGCTGAGGCCGGAAATAGGCTGGCCGTTGTTTCCGTTAAGAGCAAAGAACCAAAGGATAATACCGTAGGTAATAAGCTGGGTGGAAAGAGTTACGATGAAAGGATGAAGGCTGAATTTTGCAACAAAGAAACCGTTTACAAGACCGATTATTGCACCGATTGCAACAACGGTAAGAAGGGTTGCTGCGATCCACCAACCGTTAACTTCCGGAAGGTTCTGGAACATTTTGTTGACAAAGTCGGTTTTCTGAAGGAAAACACCGGCAACTGCTGCAGTAAGACCGGAGATACGGCCTGCGGAAAGGTCGGTACCGGTAAGAACGATACAGCCCGCAATACCGAGAGCCATCGGAAGATATGCCGCAACCTGGATTACAAGGTTTGCAAAGGAACCGAGAGAAAGGAAGTTCGGTTTCTGGATTGCGGTATAAATTACAAATACAAACAAAAGAATATAAAGAGCATTGTTGAATACAAGGTCGGTAATATAACGTTTTTTGTCCGCTTTGTCCATCTGGCGGAAATCAGCGACGCTGCGCTGAATATTTGCAATAGGATTAGTCATGCTATTTCTCCTCCTTAAACATATTTAGCAGCCAGGGTCATGATCTCTTCCTGGGTGGTGTTCTGGCCGTCAACCTCGCCGGCAACTCTTCCACCGGACATTACGACGATTCTGTCGCAGATACCGAGAAGTTCGGGCATTTCGGAAGAAACAACGATAACAGTTTTACCTTTGTTTGCAAGATCGATGATAAGCTGATAAATCTCATATTTTGCACCTACGTCGATTCCGCGGGTAGGTTCATCCAAAAGAAGAACTTCCGGATCGGTAAGAAGCCAGCGTCCGATGATAACTTTCTGCTGGTTACCGCCGGAAAGAGAACGTATCTTGGTTTCCTGAGAAGGAGTTTTGGTACGCATGGCGTCGATATAATACTGGGTATCTTCACGCTGAGATTTTTCGCTGAGCCAAAGTCCAAAACGGAGGTGACGTTTAAGGCTTGAAATAACGGTGTTATCCTTGATATCAAGAACACCGAAAATACCGGTGGCGCGGCGTTCTTCGGTAAGGAGAGAAAATCCATTCTTGATGGATTCATGTGCGTTGCGGTTGAAGCAGGGTTTTCCGTCAAGAGCAATTGTTCCGTTCTTTCTGGTACGGATACCGAAAATACTTTCAAGGGTTTCGCTTCGGCCGGAGCTTTCAAGTCCCGCAAGTCCGAGGATCTCGCCTTTTCTTGCATTGAAGGAAACGTCCTGAAGCTGGTTATAAAGACCGGTGATGTTCTGAACTTCAAGAACAATGTCGCCGGGAACGTTGGTTTTGGGCGGGAAAACGTTTGTAAGTTCGCGTCCTACCATCAATCTGATGATATCGGACATCTCAAGGTTGTCCGCATGGTCGGTGGCGATCCATTTGCCGTCGCGCATTACGGTTATGTAATCGGAAATGCGTTTGATCTCCGCCATTTTATGGGAAATATAGATGATGCCAACACCTTTATTACGGAGCATGTTGATGATCTCGAAAAGATGCTCAACTTCCTGCTCGGTAAGAGAAGAGGTCGGTTCATCAAATACGATTATTTTGGAATTATAGGAAACCGCTTTTGCAATTTCGACCATCTGTCTTTGGGAAACAGACATGGTGCTCATGATACGGTGGGGGTCAACGTCGATTCCGAGTTCGTCGAATACCGCCTTGGTATCCTTATACATCTTCTTTTCGTCAACCATAATTCCGCCGATTTTCGGATAACGTCCGAGCCAGATGTTATCCATAACGCTGCGTTTAAGCGCCTGGTTAAGTTCCTGATGTACCATGGCGACGCCGTTTTCAAGAGCTTCTTTACTGCTTTTGAAATTGATCTCCTTGCCGTCGAGAAGAATCTGACCGCCGTCCTTGGCATATATACCGAAGAGGCACTTCATAAGGGTGGATTTTCCGGCGCCGTTTTCTCCCATAAGAGCATGAACGGTTCCTGCTTTAAGTTCAAAGTTTACGCCGTCCAACGCTTTTACACCGGGAAAAGTTTTTGTAATGCCGGTCATTTTCAGAAGAACATTCTGATCCATAATCGCCCTTCCTCCTTTACTCAAAAAATAGAAAAAGCATGTTCAAAGATTGACAGAGAACGGCAAACAACACTGCCTGTTCAGTTTGTAGTGGCGCTTGCCGTTCCCTGCCGGAAAATCTAAGATAGGCAGCTGCCGCAAAAGCGGCAGCTGCCATAAAATTTCAGTCGAATTATGTATTATTCGCCGGTATAAGGTGCATATGCAACGAAGAGTTTTGCAGCGCTGTCGGGAGCGATGGAGAAACGATCGTCGTTAAGACCTGCAAGAGCATCAACAGGGGTTTTTCCTGCAGAAACTGCTTCAACGGTCTGGCGAATTGCAACTGCCATACCAACGTTATCCTGTTTTACGGTACCGGTCATAGCGCCGTCAGCGATAAGTGCTTTTGCACTGTCGGTTGCGTCAACGCCGAATACGGGAACAAGATGGCCGCCTTCTACGTTATAGCCTCTTTCCTGGAGGGAAGCTACAACGCCTTCTGCCATACCGTCGTTGTTGCAGATTACGAGTTCGATCATGTTGCCAGCGCCTTCGTTATAAGTTACGAAGTTAGTGTCCATATAGTCTTTTGCTGCTGCTGCGGACCATGCACCGCCAAGGTCTACCTGGTAACGTGCGTCTTCTGCTACGGAAACATCGAAATACTGAAGAGCGGGTTTGCCTGCTGCTTCGAGAACAATGTTAGCGTCTTCAACGCCGTACTGGGTTCTGTAGATAGCTTCGATATTTGCTTCGTCGCCTTTCATCATTGCGTAAGAGATAACGCCGTCGCCGTTGAAGTCAACTGCGTCATAGTTAGCAACGAGATAGTCGCCGATCATTTTGCCCTGCATGTGACCTGCTTCGGGAGCATCAGTACCGATGAAGCAAGCATTTGCATGGTTTTCAAGAACGGTTACATCGGAACCGTCGGTGCCGATTGCACGGTTGAAGAAGATTACGGGAATATCGCCTGCTGCGGCAAGAATTTCTTCCGCTGCATCAACGGAACCGGAAGTTACAAGGTTTACAACAAGAACGGTGGAACCACCGGCAATAGCGGTTTTAACCTGGTCAAGCTGTTTTGCCTGGTCGTTTGCTGCAAACTGGTTGTCATATTCAACACCAAGTGCATCGAGTTCTTCGTTGAGTGCGGAACGAACGGTGCTGAGATAGATATCAGCTTCGTCGTACCAGAATACGGAAACTTTGGCTCCGCCTTCGGAAGTGTTGCCGCCGCAGGCAGCAAGGCTCAAGACCATAACAAGGGCGAGGGCCAATGCAAGAATTTTTTTCATAATTAATCCTCCTAAAATTTTCTAGCAGAACGCGTTCTGCTTGTAACTATACCTTAACACTTTATTAAAGAAAAGTAAAGCCTTATTTACGTTTTTGCCGACAAATATTTACAAAAATTTTCAACTATTATTCGTATTTTTTGTATTTTATGCATGCATATTCTTTCGCTATATATTTATAAAAAATATAAATAATAATACATAATTTAATTAAAAATTATATATTTTTTCTGTTTCTTTTTTCATAGCAATATATGCTTTTCCGGATAAAAAATATGCTCGGGTTTATAAAATTTTTGAACCCACTGCAATAAAAAAACGCTTCGCAACTTTTGTTGCAAAGCGTTTTTTGCAGTAAGCCATCGGGGATTCTCCCCTTTGCGCCTTAATTAAAAATGATAAATCAGAAAAGACCGGTGATCTTGCCGTTTTCGTCAACGTCGATTCTTTCTGCTGCAGGAACTTTGGGAAGTCCGGGCATGGTAAGGATATCACCGGTGAGAACAACGATGAAGCCTGCGCCTGCGGAAATTTTGACGTTTTTGATGGTTACTTTAAAGCCTTCCGGTGCGCCAAGTTTGGTGGGGTCATCGGAGAAGCTGTACTGGGTCTTGGCAATGCAAACAGGAACATTGTCATAACCGAGTTTGGTAAGCTGCTCGATCTGTTTCTTTGCGCCCGGCATAACAACGATTCCGTCGCCGCCGTAAACTTTTTTAACAACAGATTCGATTTTTTCTTCGATGGAGCAATCAAGGCCATAGGAGAAAGTGAAATCGCCTTTTTCTTCTTCGCAAAGACGAACAACTTCTCTTGCAAGAGCTTCGCCGCCTTTGCCGCCTTCTGCCCAAACGGTGGAAAGAACAACGTTTACGCCGAGTTCTTTGCATTTTTCGATGATGAAGTTAACTTCGTTATCGGTATCGGTGGGGAAACGGTTAACTGCAACCACGCAGGGAAGTTTATAAACGTTTTTGATGTTGGAAACGTGGCGGAGAAGGTTCGGGATACCCTTTTCAAGAGCTTCAAGATCTTCGAAACCAAGTTCTTTCTTGTCGCGGCCGCCGTGCATTTTAAGAGCGCGGATGGTTGCTACGATAACAACTGCGTCGGGGGTAAGACCTGCCATACGGCATTTGATATCGAGGAATTTTTCTGCGCCAAGGTCTGCGCCGAAGCCTGCTTCGGTAACGGTGTAATCGCCCATCTTAAGAGCAAGTTTGGTTGCCATAACGGAGTTGCAGCCGTGAGCAATGTTTGCGAAAGGTCCGCCGTGAACGAATGCGGGGGTGCCTTCAAGGGTCTGAACAAGGTTCGGTTTGATCGCGTCTTTAAGAAGAGCGGTCATTGCGCCGGCGGCGTTGAGCTGTCCGCAGGTTACGGGTTTATCATCATAGGTATAACCGACGATGATTCTTGAAAGGCGTTCTTTAAGGTCGGTGATGGAGTTGGAAAGGCAAAGAACAGCCATGATTTCGCTTGCAACGGTGATGTCAAAACCGTCTTCGCGGGGAACACCGTTTGCTTTTCCGCCCATGCCGTCAACAACAAAACGGAGCTGGCGGTCGTTCATATCAACGCAGCGTTTCCAGGTGATTTTACGAACGTCGATTCCGAGGGAGTTGCCCTGCTGAATGTGGTTATCGAGCATTGCGGCAAGAAGATTGTTTGCTGCGCCGATTGCGTGGAAGTCGCCGGTGAAATGGAGGTTGATATCTTCCATGGGAACAACCTGTGCATAACCGCCGCCTGCTGCGCCGCCTTTAACACCGAAAACCGGTCCGAGGGAAGGTTCACGGAGAGCAACGGTAACGTCTTTGCCGATGCGTTTAAGACCGTCAGCAAGACCGACGGTGGTGGTGGTTTTGCCTTCGCCTGCGGGAGTAGGAGAAATTGCGGTTACGAGGATAAGTTTTCCGTTTTCGCGGTCGGTTTCAGCAAGAAGCTTGGGATCGATCTTTGCTTTGTATTTACCGTACTGTTCGAGATACTTTTCATCAACGTGAGCAAGTTTTGCAATCTCGGTGATAGGCTTCATTTCACAAGCCTGAGCGATCTCAATATCGGTTTTGAATTCCATTGGTATCATCCTCCTGTTTTAAAAATGATTATTTAAAATATTTAACTGCTGCTTCAAACATGCGGATATCATATTCGCCGGGAACGTTTGCATAAAGGTTGGAACCAATACGCTCCGCATGACCCATCTTACCGAATACTCTGCCGTCCGGAGAAGTGATACCCTCGATTGCATACATGGAATCGTTGGGGTTAAAGCGAACGTCGCCGGTTGCGTTGCCTTTAAGGTCAACGTACTGGGTTGCGATCTGGCCGTTTTCGGCAAGTTTGCGGATAAGTTCTTCGCTTGCAAGGAATCTTCCTTCGCCGTGGGAAATCGGAACGGTATAAACGTCGCCGACATTGGTAAGAGAGAGCCACGGGGATTTGTTGGAAGCGATTCTTGTATGAACGATTCTGGACTGGTGGCGGTCGATGGTGTTGAAGGTAAGGGTCGGGCAGTTTTCATCGGTGTCGATGATCTTTCCGTAAGGAACAAGTCCAAGTTTGATAAGAGCCTGGAAGCCGTTGCAGATACCGCACATAAGACCTTCGCGGTTATCAAGAAGATCGGTTACGCCTTCTTTGATAAGTCCGTTGCGGAAGAATGCGGTGATGAATTTTGCGGAGCCGTCGGGTTCATCGCCGCCGGAGAAACCGCCGGGGATGAAGATCATCTGGGATTCCTTGATTTTTTCTGCGAAAGCTTCAATGCTTCTGTGGATTCCTTCTGCGGAAAGGTTGTTGATTACCATGATTTCGGGTTCCGCGCCTGCGTCAGCAACAGCTTTTGCGCTGTCGAATTCAC
This sequence comes from Oscillospiraceae bacterium, assembly GCA_018110905.1. Lineage (GTDB taxonomy): Bacteria > Bacillota > Clostridia > Oscillospirales > Ruminococcaceae > UMGS1668. Next base: position 27,142 of record JAGBAZ010000012.1, on the reverse strand, counting down.
AGTTGGTGCCGGGGAATGCAGGAATAAGAACCTTGGGTTTGGCAACTTTGATTGCAGGAGCTTTCCATTCGCTTACGCTGTAATTGAAGTTCTCCATGGGAGAATTGCTGTTTGGAATATTGCAGGCGAAAACGCTTTCGAGTTTGCCTTCATATATATCGAGCATTTCGCAAAGGCAAAGTTTTTCTTCGCCGAGAACAATAAGCTGCTCTTCGGTGGTTTCACCAAGAACGCGTTCGCCGACATCTTCGGTAACTTCAAGAACGAAGGAACCGTAGGAATATCCGAAAATTTCTTCGACGGCAACGTCGTCGGCAAATTTAAAGCCGATGGAGTTACCAAAGCACATTTTCATAACGGCTTCCGCAATTCCGCCGATTCCCGGAGTATAGCCTGCAACGGCTTTTCCGGCTCTGAAGAGTTCGGTTACTTTGCCGAAGATTTCAAGAAGGCTTTCGGTTTCCGGAAGTCCGTTTTCGTCATATTCCGGTTTAAGAACGATAACTTTGTGTCCGGCTTCCTTGAATTCAGGGGAAACAACTTCGTCTGCTTTGCCGGTGGTAACAGCAAAGGAAACAAGGGTCGGAGGAACGTGGATATCCTCAAAGGTACCGCTCATGGAGTCCTTGCCGCCGATTGCGCCGATTCCGAGGTTCTTCTGTGCCTGGAATGCACCGAGAAGTGCGGAAAGGGGTTTGCCCCAGCGTCTGGAATCTTTTCCGAGTTTTTCGAAATATTCCTGGAAGGTGAGGTAAACGTCTTCGAAGGAAGCGCCGGTTGCAACAAGTTTTGCGGCGGATTCAACTACTGCGAGATAAGCGCCGTGATAAGGGCTCTGTTCAGTGATGAAGGGGTTATAGCCCCAGGACATATAGGAACAATCATCGGTGTGTTTTTTCTCAACGGAAATTTTCTGTACCATTGCCTGAATAGGAGTGATCTGATTTTTTCCGCCGAAAGGCATAAGAACGGTGCCTGCGCCGATGGTGGAGTCGAATCTTTCGGAAAGACCGCGTTTGGAACAAACGTTAAGGTCGCCCGCAAGAGCTTTATAATTTTCGGTGAAAGTTCCGGTTACCTTTTTAGGTTCGTAAGCGGGTTTTGCGGCAACAACATCAATGTGTTTTTCAGCGCCGTTGGAATCAAGGAAAGCGCGGCTTACGTCAACAATGGTTTTGCCGTTCCAGTTCATAACGAGTCTGGGCTCTTCGGTTACAACGGCAACCTTGGTTGCGGAAAGGTTTTCTTTTTCAGCAAGAGCAAGGAATTTTTCAAGGTTTTCGGCTTCGATGACTACTGCCATTCTTTCCTGGGATTCGGAAATTGCAAGTTCGGTGCCGTCAAGACCTTCATATTTTTTCGGAACTGCGTTGAGGTCGATGTTAAGACCGTCAGCAAGTTCGCCGATTGCAACGGAAACGCCGCCGGCGCCAAAGTCGTTGCAGCGTTTTATCATGCGGCAGGCTTCATAGTTTCTGAAAAGGCGCTGGAGTTTTCTTTCTTCCGGTGCGTTACCTTTCTGAACTTCCGCTCCGCAGGTTTCAAGGGATTTGGAAGTGTGGGATTTGGAAGAACCGGTTGCGCCGCCGCAGCCGTCTCTTCCGGTTGCACCGCCGAGAAGAATTACGATATCGCCGGGGCAGGGTCTTTCGCGGCGGACGTTTTCCTGGGGAGCAGCTGCGATAACTGCGCCGATCTCCATGCGTTTTGCCGCATAACCATCGTGATAAATTTCATCAACAATACCGGTTGCAAGGCCGATCTGGTTGCCATAAGAAGCATAACCTGCGGCAGCGGTGGTAACGATTTTTCTCTGGGGAAGTTTTCCCTTAATGGTTTCGCTTACCGGTTTAAGCGGATCTGCCGCGCCGGTAAGACGCATTGCGCCGTAAACATAGGAACGTCCGGAAAGCGGGTCGCGGATCGCGCCGCCGACACAGGTTGCCGCTCCGCCGAAAGGTTCGATTTCGGTGGGGTGGTTGTGGGTCTCGTTTTTGAAAAGAAGGAGCCAGGGCTCTTTTTTGCCGTCGGCCTCGATTTCAATTTTAACGGTGCAGGCGTTGATTTCCTCGGATTCGTCAAGTTTATCGAGTTTTCCGTGTTTTTTAAGATATTTTACCGCAAGGGTGCCGATATCCATAAGGCAAACGGGTTTTTTGCGGCCAAGTTCTTCTCTGGTTGCAATATAATCGTTATATGCTTTCTGGAGAAGTTCATCTTCAAATTTTACGGAATCGATGGTGGTATTAAAAGTAGTGTGGCGGCAATGGTCGGACCAATAGGTATCGATCATGCGGATTTCGGTGATGGTGGGGTCGCGGTCTTCGCTGCGGAAATATTCCTGGCAGAACTGAAGGTCGTCGGCATCCATTGCAAGGCCGTATTTTTCAACAAAAGCTTCGACTTCTTCTCTCTTAAGCTCACGGAAACCTTCAAGAGTTGCAACTTCGGTGGGAATGTTATATTCAATTGCAAGGGTCTCGGGTTTTTCAAAACCTGCTTCTCTTGCTTCAACCGGGTTGATTACGTATTTTTTGATTTCAGCGATTTCGGAATCGGAAAGTTCGCCGTAAAGAGCATAAACTTTTGCGGTTCTGATGGTGGGTCTTTCTCCCTGGGAAATGATCTGGATGCACTGTGCGGCGGAATCTGCTCTCTGGTCAAACTGACCGGGAAGATATTCTACCGCAAAAGCTACAGCGCCGGAAAGATCGATCTCTTCGGAAACGATATCGAGCTGGGGCTCGGAAAAAACGTATTTTTTAGCGTAATCAAAAAGTTCTTCACCGATGTTTTCCGCATCATAACGGTTTATAACGCGAACGTCGGTAAGGTCTTTGATTCCGAGAAGGGTAACTGCGTCATTGAAAAGGGATTTTGCTTCGTTTGCAAGTTCCTTTTTCTTTTCAACAAAAACACGATATACCAAGGTAATTATTCCTCCTTTGCGGCAAGGGCGCGTGCGCCGATATCATGGCGATAGAACGCATTGTCAAAGTGGATTTTTTCAACAAGGCTGTAAGAAGCTTTGATTGCTTCGGGAAGAGTTTCGGCAATTGCGGTAACACCGAGAACGCGGCCGCCGGAAGTTACAAGTTTGCCTTCCTTAATTGCTGCACCGGCAACGTAAACGTTGTCCGCAACTTCTTCGGGAATGGCGATTTCAAATCCCTTGTCATAATGTTCCGGATAACCTTCGGAAGCCATGATTACACAGCAGGCGTTTTTATCGGCGAATTTAACTTCAATTTCGGAAAGGCGTTCTTCAGTAACGGCCTGCATAACAGTGAGAAGGTCGCTTTCAAGAAGAGGAAGAACAACCTGGGTTTCCGGGTCGCCGAAACGGCAGTTATATTCGATAACTTTCGGGCCTTTGGGGGTAAGCATAAGTCCGAAATAAAGGCAGCCTTTAAAAGTTCTGCCTTCGGCATTCATTGCGTTAATGGTGGGAAGGAAGATCTTCTCCATACATTCTTTTGCAATTTCTTCGGTGTAATAAGGGTTCGGAGCAACGGTTCCCATGCCGCCGGTGTTAAGGCCGGTGTCGTTATCATGGGCGCGTTTGTGGTCCATGGAAGAGATCATCGGAACAACGGTTTTTCCGTCGGTGAAGGAAAGAACGGAAACTTCCGGGCCGGTGAGGAATTCTTCGATTACGATGTTGTCGCCGCTTTTTCCGAAAACTTTGTCTTCCATCATGGAATGAACAGCTTCCATTGCGGCTTCTCTGGTTTCGGCGATGATTACGCCTTTTCCGAGAGCAAGTCCGTCCGCTTTGATAACGGTAGGAATGGGTGCGGTTTCAAGATATTTGAGTGCGGCTTCCATATCGCTGAAAACTTCGTATTCGGCGGTGGGGATTCCGTATTTTTTCATAAGGTCTTTGGAAAAAACCTTGCTTCCTTCGATAATTGCGGCGTTTGCTCTGGGTCCGAAGCAGGGAATGCCTTTTGCTTCAAGAGCGTCAACCGCGCCGAGAACGAGCGGGTCATCCGGTGCAACAACGGCATAATCGATGTTATGGGAAACTGCGAATTCAACGATAGCGTCGATATCCTTTGCGCCGATCGCTACGCATTCGGCATCGGCGGAGATGCCGCCGTTGCCGGGAAGTGCATAGATTTTGGAAACTTCTTTATTTTCTTTGATTTTTTTGATTATTGCATGTTCGCGGCCGCCGCCGCCAACTACTAAAACTTCCATAAATAAAAGCCTCCGTTAACGGATTTAATAAAAATTAGTGGTGGAAAAGACGCATTCCGGTGAATGCCATTACCATATCGTATTTGTTGCAGCATTCGATAACTGCATCGTCACGAATGGAGCCGCCGGGTTCTGCGATATATTTTACGCCGCTGCGTTTTGCTCTTTCAATGTTGTCGCTGAAGGGGAAGAATGCGTCGGAACCGAGAGCAACGCCTTCGCGGGTTGCAAGGAAAGCTTTTGCTTCTTCATCGGTAAGAGGAGCGGGCTGTTCGGTGAAATATTTCTGCCAGTTGCCTTCTGCGCAAACGTCTTCTTCGTTTTTGTTTATGTAACCGTCGATTACGTTGTCGCGGTCGGGTCTGCCGAGTTCGGGTTTGAAGGGAAGATTAAGAACTTTTTCGTGCTGGCGGAGGAACCAGGTGTCTGCTTTGGTACCTGCAAGGCGGGTGCAGTGGATTCTGGACTGCTGACCTGCGCCTACGCCTATGGCCTGTCCGTCAACAGCGTAGCAAACGGAGTTGGACTGGGTATATTTAAGAGTGATAAGAGCAACGATAAGGTCACGAACTGCGGATTCGGGCATATCCTTGTTTTCGGTTACGATATTTTTGAGAAGGTCGGCATCGATTTTGAAGTTGTTTCTGCCCTGCTCAAAAGTGATTCCGAAAACGTGTTTGTGTTCGGTAACTTCCGGAACGTAATCGGGATCGATTTTTACGATATTATATCCGCCTTTGCGTTTGGATTTAAGGATTTCAAGAGCTTCGGGTTCATAACCGGGAGCGATTACGCCGTCGGAAACTTCGCGTTTGATCATAAGAGCGGTGGTAACGTCGCAAACGTCGGAAAGTGCAACCCAGTCGCCGAAGGAGCACATTCTGTCGGTGCCGCGTGCTCTTGCATAAGCGCAGGCAAGAGGAGAATCGTCAAGACCTTCGATATCGTCAACAAAGCAGGCTTTTTTAAGGTCTTCGGAAAGCGGAATGCCAACTGCTGCGGAAGTGGGGCTTACGTGTTTAAAAGAAGTTACTGCGGGCATGCCAAGAGCTTCTTTAAGTTCTTTAACAAGCTGCCAGCTGTTGAAAGCATCGAGGAAGTTGATAAAGCCGGGGCGGCCGTTAAGGATTTCGATAGGAAGATCTTCGCCGTTGTCCATAAAGATTCTGGAAGGCTTCTGGTTGGGGTTGCAGCCGTATTTAAGTTCAAATTCTTTCATCGTTCGCTTGCTCCTTTATATATCATTTATTTTTGTTGATAAGTCTGTTTTCTGCTTCGCCGGTTGCAAGGTCAACATAGCGAACGTAAAGGGAAATTTTGTTGTCTTCGTTAAGTGCGTTCCAAAGGGATTCGGTGAATTCATCGATGCAGTTCGGAATTGCAACTCTTTCCGGTTCACCCTGGAAAGTGGGAATGGGGTTTCCGTCGCAAACATAGGTGTGGATGAAATGTCCGAGACCGGGAAGAGCGGGATAATCAAAAGTGTATCTGTTGCAGGCGGTTCCTTCTGCATCGGCGGATTTAAGAATGTTCATCTGATAGGTGAAATCTCCGTTTGCAAAAGTTGCCATACCGCTGATTCTGGGGGTAAGGTTCGGAGCGTCCGGTTCAAATTCGCGGGTTGCAAGAGAGCCGCTGAAAGTTCCGCCGCATTTGATTCCGTTATAAATGGTGTCGGTCTGGTCGCCGTTGGTTACGATAAGTTTGTTGCCAAGTTCGCGAAGAGCGGCATAGATGATAAGGCTCGGGTCCTGAACTTTGGAAGCATCAAAAGGTTCGGTAAAAAGTGCGCCGTCGCGTTCAACAAAAACGCGGTTGCGGCTGTTTGCGCTTCTGCCCATGATGAAATATGCAACAGCGGCTTTTTTTGCGTCGGCGGTTTTGCCGATTACAATTCCGCGGCCGACATAGGCGTTGTCTTTGATAAGTTCGGCAATGTCGTTGATTTTGTAAATGTCCATAATCTTTTTCCTCTCTTTTTTCTGTTTATTCCGAAATTATTTTGGCACAAACTTTTTCTACCGAAAGGGGAAGAATCTTCCATTCGGCAAGGCGCATTACGCGCTTCTGAAGGGTTTCGGGGGTATCGTTTTCACGGATAGCAACGGCTTTCTGCATAATGATCTCGCCGCCGTCGGGAATTTCATTGACAAAATGGACCGTTGCACCGGTAACCTTAACGCCATAGGCAAGGGCTGCTTCGTGAACATGAAGTCCATAAAAACCTTTACCGCAGAAGGAAGGTATAAGCGCCGGATGTACGTTGATTATGCGTTTTGGATAATCTTTGGTAAAGTTTTCGCTGAGAATTGCCATAAACCCGGCAAGAACAATTATTTCGATTCCGTTTTCGGTAAGAAGATCTTTAATTCTCTGTTCAAAAGCCTCTGCGGAACCAAGTTCCTTTTTAAGAACAACAGCTGTTTTTATTCCGGCTTTTGCCGCTCTTTCAAGGGCAAAAGCATTCGCGTTGTTCGCAATAACAAGTTCAATTTTTCCGCTTTTGATGATACCGCTGTTTTGAGCATCGATCAAAGCCTGGAGATTTGTTCCGCCGCCGGAAACGAGCACGGCGATTTTTACCGGGTTTTCACGCATTTTTCGGGTCCCCTTTTCCAAGAATATTGAGAATGGGCATTGCCATTCCGCCGACGGAGTTTCCGATAACAACAATCGCAAGATAGATTACGGAATCAAGATTGATGATGCCGGAAGCTCCGAAATAGAACATATTCGCAATAGAATGCTCAAATCCGCTGAGGATAAAAACAGGTACGCAGAAGAAGATACCCGCAAGGGTTCCTTTTTCGCGATAGGTGCTCACGGCCATATACATGAGCACGCCGCAGAAAAACGCCCGGATAAAAGTCTGAAGCGCTTCCTGGGAAAGTTTTGCTTCGCAAATAACTTTTGCCGCTTCACCAAGGGCAGGATTTGCGAAGCTGACGGCAAAGCCGAGAAGAACGGTGGAAACAATGTTGCCGAGAAGACCGCAAAGAAGGATTTTAACGGCTTCCCTGCTGTGGTTTTCCGGAAGATATCCGACTTTTCCGGTGAAAAGCGAATATCCCTTAAGGCAGATGCTCAAAAGCGCAACAGAAAAAAGAATTGCGCCTATATATCTGTTTTCACAGGCAAGAAAAACGCTTCCGCCTATTGCGATCATAATTCCGGCTTTGATGCCGTCGATAATGAGTTTCAGCATATGGTGATTTTCTCCTCAGACTCTTCGATGGTTCCGATGATGTAGGCGTCTTCGCCGTTTTCTTTGAGCACAGCAAGCGCGGTTTCCGCATCATCCGCGGAAACAACGATGCTCATGCCAACACCCATGTTAAAGGTGTTGAACATGTCGTGCTCGGAAATTCCGCCGCGTTCCATAAGAAGTTCAAAAATCGGAAGAACTCTTACGTCTTTGCGATTGATTTTTGCGCCGAGGCCGTCGGGAATGGAACGCGGAATGTTTTCATAAAAACCGCCGCCGGTGATATGGGAAATTCCTTTTACCTTAACTTTTTCAAGAAGGGCAAGGACAGATTTTACGTAGATGCGGGTAGGAGTGAGAAGAGTTTCGCCGATGGATTTTCCGCCGAGTTTTTCTTCCGGAACGGTGATATCGGCGTTTTCAACGTCGAAAACTTTTCTTACAAGGGAAAAACCGTTGGAATGAACTCCGCTGGAAGGAAGAGCGATAACAATGTCACCGGGTTTCATGGTTTTGTTGTCGATAATGTTTTTCTTATCAACAACGCCGGTGGAATAACCCGCAAGGTCATATTCGTCTGCGGGATAGAATCCGGGCATCTCAGCGGTTTCGCCGCCGATAAGTGCGCAGCCGGACTGAACGCAGCCTTCGGCAACGCCTTTTACAATATCTGCGATTCTTTCCGGAACGTTTTTGCCGCAGGCGATATAATCAAGGAAGAAAAGCGGTTTTGCGCCGACGCAGATAATATCGTTTACGCACATTGCAACACAGTCGATACCGACAGTGTCGTGTTTGTTGAGGAGAAAAGCAAGTTTAAGTTTGGTACCGACGCCGTCGGTGCCGGAAACAAGAACAGGTCTTTCCATTCCGGTTATATCAAGCTCAAAAAGTCCGCCGAAACCGCCAACATCGGAACAAACTCCGGAAGTCATGGTTTTTGCGATATGCTGTTTCATAAGTTCAACAGCTTTATAGCCCGCAGTGATATCAACACCTGCTGCTGCATAGCTGTCAGATCTGGAATTGGTGTTCATAAAAATTTATTCCTTTCCGTTCCAACAATAAGTACAAAGTTTGCATGCGGGAAGTCCGATGGATTTTACTATTCCATCGACATTCTGGAAATCAAGAGAAGCAAAATGAAGTTTTTCACAGATTGCCTTGCGGAGATTTTTTCCGCGCTCGGTATTTCCGTCGCTGTATTCTTCAATATGGTTAAAACCTTCGTCGCCCTCAAGCTCCATAATGGTACGTCTTGCGATAAGTTCCATATCGCTTGTTGCCCTTGAAAAATTAAGATATTTGCAGCCATACATAATCGGAGGACAGGCCGAACGCATATGTACGGATTTTGCTCCGTTGCTGTAAAGGAAGTCAACGGTTTCCCGAAGCTGGGTCCCGCGCACTATTGAATCGTCAACAAAAAGAAGATCTTTTCCTTTTATAAGCTCATCAACGGGCATCTGCTTCATCTTCGCAACTTTTGCTCTTTCTGTTTGCTTCTGGGACATAAAGCTTCTGGACCATGTGGGTGTATATTTTATAAACGGACGGGCAAAAGGAATTTTGCTTTCGTTCGCATAACCTATTGCGTGGGGTGTTCCGGAATCCGGAACACCGCCGACATAATCTACATGGGCACAGAATCCGTTGAGTTTGTCCATCTGTGCAAGAAGGCTTCCGTTGCGGTAACGCATGGTTTCAACGTTGATTCCTTCATAAGTGGAAGTCGAATATCCGTAATAGGACCAGAGAAAAGCGCAAATCCGCATTTCTTTTCCCGGTTCAGCAAGGCGGACCATTCTGTCCGGAGAAATTTCAACAATTTCGCCCGGGCCAAGTTCTTCAACGATTTCATAACCGAGTTTTTTTGCGGCGAAGGATTCAAAGGTTACGCAAAAACCACTTTCGTCTTTTCCGACAAGAACCGGAAGTCTTCCCATTTTATCCCTTGCGGCAATAATATTTCCGCCTTCCTTAAGAATAAGGATAGAAGCGGTTCCGTCAATTACTTCCTGAGCAAATTTGATTCCGGAAACAAAATTTTCCTTAAGGCTGATAAGAGCCGCAAGAAGTTCAACGGAGTTGACTTTTCCGCCGGTCATTGCGTTAAAAAATCCGCTTTTGTCAGAAAGATATTTTTCAATAAGCTCCTCGGCGTTGTTGATAATTCCTATAAAGCAGATTGCAAACGCTCCAAGTCCGGAACGGATAAGAAGCGGCTGAGGTTCCATAGAACTTATGCAGCCGATTGCGGAATTGCCTTTCATCTCGTCAAAAACGTTTTCAAAGCGTGTTCTGAACGGAGAGTTTTCAATATTATGGATTTGTCTTTGAAGGCCGATTTCTTCGTTAAAGGAAGCCATTCCTCCCCTGCGGGTTCCGAGATGGGAATGGTAATCCGTTCCGAAAAAGACATCGACCATACAGTCGTTTTTAGAGGCTACGCCAAAAAATCCGCCCATTTTTTCTCCTTTGCTTTACTTCGTTTTAAGAATGAATTATGCGAAGAAAAGTTCGGAAAGGGTCATGGGGTCAATATATTTTCCGTCTTTATAAACGCGCATATTGCCGGAAGCAATTTCGTCGATGAGCATTACTTTGCCGTCTTTGTCATAACCGAACTCGAATTTGATATCGTAAAGAACAAGGCCTTTTTCTTTAAGGTCGTCTGCAACAATCTGGGTGATCTGCTGGGTCATTTTTTTGATATCGTCATACTGTTCGTCGCTCATTACGCCGAGAGCTACAAGAGCGTCTTTGGTTACGAGCGGGTCGCCCTTTTCATCGTTTTTGAAAGTGGCTTCAACGTATGCGGGAAGATCTGCACCGTCTTCGATATAATCACCATAGCGGCGGATAAAGGAGCCTACTGCTTTGTGGCGGCAGATAACTTCAAGTCCGTGACCGAAAACTTTTGCGGGAAGAACTTCCATAGTGGTGTTTTCAAGGTCTGCGGAAACATAGTGGGTTTTGATTCCTGCTGCGTTAACTTTTTCGAAGAAATAGATGGACATTCTGAGGTTAACGTCGCCAACGCCTTCGATGGTAAGACCAACGGAGTTTTCGCCCGGATCAAAAACGCCGTCTTTGCCGGTGCAGTCATCTTTGAATTTGAGAAGATAGTTTCCGTTTTCAAGTTCGAATACGTCTTTGGTTTTTCCGCTGTAAACAAGTTTGTTTTCCATAATTTTATTGCTCCTTAAAATAAATTTTGAAAATAATTTAAAACAATTTCAGAAAGATGCGCTTATTGCAGCATCTTTTTCAAGAACTTTTGCCGCGTCCGAAGCACGTTTTGCATCAAGCTTTGCTGCAAGTTCCTTGTCTTCAACCGCAAGGATCTGTGCACAAAGCAAAGCGGCATTGGCTCCTCCGTTTATTGCAACAGTTGCTACCGGAATGCCGGTGGGCATCTGAACAGTTGAAAGAAGGGCGTCAATGCCGTCGAGATTTGAGGATTTGCAGGGAATTCCGATTACCGGAAGAGTGGTGTTTGCTGCAATTGCACCGGCAAGATGTGCCGCCATGCCCGCTGCCGCAATTATTGCGCCAAAGCCGTTTTCTCTTGCATTAACCGCAAAATCGCGTGCTTCAACAGGGGTTCTGTGCGCAGAATAAACATGCACTTCGAAAGGGATTTCAAGCGCTTTAAGAGTATCTGTGGCTTTGGTAACGATCGGAAGATCGCTGTCACTGCCCATGATAATTCCAACTTTTTTCATAGTCAATCTCCTTTTTAAAATAAAAAATGGACACACTTACTCCTTGCGTTAAAAAGGAGTAAATGTGCCCAGACGGTCGGCTGAAATAAAAAAGGGGAAGCCTTCCCCAAATTCATTCTTTGCTCCACCGTGGTGCTCCACCTATGTCCGTCAGTTGCAAAGAATGTGTATTCACTTATATAATAAATTTAACATTAATAGCGGCGATTGTCAAGGACAAAAATAATATAAAATCGACTTCAATTTTGGTTATTTAGTACATTTTGAAGCCCTTCCGCAAAAGTAAAAAAGTCTTGCAGGATACGCTTCATTTTTAAAGAAAAAGCACCGTGAAAACGGTGCTTTTTTGTTTTTTATACGCTGAAAAGAAGATCTCGGTATGCCGGAAAAGGCCAATATTCATCTCCGACCATTATCTCAAGTTCATCAGCAATTTCGCGAAGCTGATGAAGAGTAGGATAAAGTTCATCGCAAACATATCTTGCCTGGGAATGGATATCTTTTATGGTTTTTGCCTTGGCGCTGCGTTCTTCAACAATCTCTACCCTGCGTTCAAGTTCTTTGATAAGTCCGTCCATTTTCTTTATGAAAGAAACTTCTGTGCTTTCGGAAACATCTATTCCGATAGCTTTTTTTGCCGCTGCGGTTTCCGCAAGGACCTTTTCAAATTCAATGCAAGCCGGCATTATATCTTTTCTTACCATGTCTATCATAGTAAGCGATTCTATTATCTCGATTTTGCTGTAGTTTTCAAACTGGATTTCCTGGCGGGAATGAACTTCACTTTCGGTAAAAATTTTGTGGCGTGCAAAAAGATCGATGTTCTTTTTATCGGTATAGTGTTCCAGTGCATCAACGGCAGTTCTGAAACAGCAAAGTCCGCGTCTTTCTGCCTCTTCGGCCCATTCTTCGCTGTAATTGTTTCCGTTGAAAATGATGCGCTTATGCTGCTTCATAGTTTCCGCAATAAGCAAATCAACTTCGGCATCAAAATCTTCGGCTTTTTCAAGACGGTCCGCAAAATTTCCGAGAATATCTGCAACACCGGTATTTATCATAACGTTCGGACATGCGATGGAAACGCTTGAACCGGGCATTCTGAATTCAAATTTATTTCCGGTAAATGCAAAAGGCGAAGTTCTGTTGCGGTCGGATTTATCTTTCATAAATTCCGGAACAGACGCAACGCCGGTTTCCATTTTTCCCGCATTCCATTCCTTTGTTCCGTGGCCTTCTTCAACCGAAGTAAGAATATTTGTTATGTAATCCCCAAGGAACATTGAAATAATTGCAGGAGGTGCTTCGCTGCCGCCGAGACGTCTGTCATTGCTTGCGGAAGCAACGGAAATCCGGAGAAGATCCTGGTTTTCATCAACCGCGCGGATAACTGCGCACATAAAAAGCTGGAACTGCTTGTTGGTTTCCGGGCTTTTTCCGGGACTGAAAAGGTTTTTTCCGGTATCAGTGGAAAGGGACCAGTTGTCATGCTTTCCGCTTCCGTTAACTCCGCGGAACGGCTTTTCATGAAGAAGGCAGGCAAGGCCATGTCTTTCCGCAACCTTTTTCATAATCTCCATTGTAAGCTGGTTATGGTCGGTTGCAAGATTAACTCTGCAGTAACCGGGAGCAAGTTCATGCTGGCTTGGTGCTGCTTCGTTATGCTTGGTCTTTGCGTAAACTCCGAGCTTCCAAAGTTCTTCGTCAAGATCCTTCATAAATTCGGAAACTCTGGGTCTCAAAGCACCAAAATAGTGATCCTCCATTTCCTGTCCTTTTGGCGGCGGAGCGCCAAAAAGCGTTCTTCCGGTTATGACAAGGTCCTTACGCTTATTATACTGTTTTCTGTCAACAAGAAAATATTCCTGCTCTGCACCGGCGGTTGCAAAAACACGCTTTGTTTCCGTATCGCCGAAAAGACGCAGAATTCTAAGGGCTTCTTTGCATACCGCTTCTGTTGAACGGAGAAGAGGAGTTTTTTTATCAAGTACTTCGCCGCTGTAGGAACAGAAAACCGTAGGAATGCAAAGAGAACCGTCTTTTACAAATGCAAAGGAAGTAGGGTCCCATGCTGTATATCCCCTTGCTTCAAAAGTGGCGCGAAGACCTCCGGAAGGAAAACTGGAAGCATCCGGCTCGCCTTTTATAAGGTGTTTTCCTCTGAAATCAAGTCCGACGCCGCCTTCACCGTCCGGCTGGATAAAGCTGTCGTGTTTTTCTGCGGAAAGCCCTGTCATCGGCTGGAACCAGTGGGTATAATGAGTTGCGCCTTTTTCTATTGCCCAGTTCATCATTGCTTCCGCAACCGCATTTGCAACCTCTGTATCCATTTCTCCGCCGTTATCGATTATATCTTCGAGCTTTTCGAAAACTTCGGGAGTAAGGCGCTGCCGCATGATATCCTTATTAAAAACCATACTTCCGAATTCGTCGGTAAATTTTTTGATGGTTAACACCTGCTTTCTTTTCAATGGAAAAATCGGGTTTTATTTTATAACTTCCTTGCTGTGCTCATCATTTATTTCCTTAAACACAGAAAGAACCGGTTCAACGTGTTTTCCTTTTATAACTCGGTCAACGTAGTTTTTCGTAATTTTATAAACAACCGGAGAAAGGGTTATAACACCTATAAGGTTAGGAATCATCATAAGTCCGTTAAAAGTATCGGAAACGTCCCACGCAAGAGAAGAATGAAGCATGGGACCCACAAAAACCATTCCGACAAAAATTACTTTATAAATAATGGTGGATTTTGTTCCGAAAAGATATTCCCAAGCCTTGGTGCCGTAAACACTCCAGCCAAGAATGGTAGAAAAAGCAAAAAGCATGATTGCAACAGCGATGAAATATTTTCCGAATCCTCCAAAAAGGGTTTCAAAAGAAGCACCTACCAGAGCGGAAGCTTCTACCTCGCTTTCAAGAATCCGGCCGGTGGCAAGATCAACAACTCCGGAAGAAAGAACTGCAAATGCGGAAAGGGTGCAGACGATAATGGTGTCCACAAATACTTCAAAAATACCCCACATACCCTGTTTAACGGGTTCCTTTACGTTGGAGCAGGAATGTACCATAACGGAGGAACCAAGACCGGCTTCGTTGGAGAAAACACCGCGTTTACAGCCCCAAGTTATAACTTCTTTCATAACAATACCTGCAAAACCGCCGGCAACAGCATCAATGCCAAAAGCATTTTTAAAAATAGAAGCGAAAACCGCTCCTGCCATATCTATGTTTGCAATAAAAATTGCGATGGTTCCGATGAGATAAAGAAGAACCATTGCGGGAACTATTTTTTCGGTTACAGAAGCGATACGTTTAAGTCCGCCGACAATAACAAGACCTGCAATAATTACAAAAGCAGCGCCGGTTACCCAGTTGGGAATACCAAATGCGGAATCAAGGTTAACGGCAATGGAGTTCATCTGGCTGAGGTTGCCGATACCGAAAGAAGCAAAAAGACAGAAAATGCAGAACAAAACAGCAAGGATCGCACCGATCCATTTGCAGCCTTTTTTTGCGCCAAGACCGTCTTTGAGGTAATACATTGCGCCGCCGCACCATTCACCATGTTCATTTTTGCGGCGGTAATAAATACCAAGCACATTTTCGGAAAAGTTTGTCATCATGCCAAGAATAGCCGCAACCCACATCCAGAAAATTGCTCCGGGACCGCCGTAAACAATTGCCGCAGCAGTACCGGCGATGTTGCCGGTACCGACCGTTGCAGCAAGGGCGGTACAGAGAGATTGAAACTGGGATATATTTCGTTTGTCGGATTTATCCGTTACGTTTTTATCTGTAAAAATCGAACCGATGGTTTCCTTTACCCAATGTCTGAAATGGGCAAACTGGAAACCTTTTGTTACGATTGTACAAAGTACACCGCTGCCGAGAAGAAGCGCAATGCCTATCGTTACCCATACAAAATTGTAGATAACTCCGTTTACTTCGGCAATTTTTGTAAGAATGTCGTTCATAATGTTTTCTCCTTTTCAAAAAAACAAAAAACAGCGAAAGCTCCGAAAG
Organism: Oscillospiraceae bacterium; assembly: GCA_018110905.1. Classification (GTDB taxonomy): domain Bacteria; phylum Bacillota; class Clostridia; order Oscillospirales; family Ruminococcaceae; genus UMGS1668. The sequence continues at coordinate 11,983 of JAGBAZ010000012.1, read as the reverse complement.
ACGGACTTTTCGCTGTAAACACATTCTGACACTATAAAAGCCTTGGCAATACAAAAGCTACCAAAAAAACTGTCCTTTTGCCTGAGAGATTCATTCCAAAAAAGGAACTTGCACCTTCGGCATCCGCGTTTAGCGAACTTCTCCAGTCTTTCATCCGTCTGCAGTCTTCATTCCGAAAAATCGGAACGCCTGAGAGTGTTGCTCCTTCGGCAAGCACGGGGTGCTTTTTCCTGCAAATTTCATCTGACGCTATTCACTTGTGAATAAACGGAGTATACAGCATATCGAAAAAAAATGCAAGAGTTTTTTGATATTCCTTGAATTTTATTGTCGTCTTCGGCCGAAATTCCGGTTACCCGAATAAATAATCCTATTCTGCATTGCGGGCGATTGCTTCAAAAAAATGAGCACGGAAAACCCGTGCTCATTTTTATATCCGTGCTCAAAGCACAAATTATACATTGGTGGAATAGTTGGGAGCCTCTTTGGTGATATAAATATCGTGAGGATGGCTTTCTTTAAGACCCGCTCCGGTAATTCTTACGAACTGAGCTTTTTCCTGAAGATCGGAAATGGTGCCGCATCCGCAGTAACCCATACCTGCTCTAAGACCGCCAAGGATCTGGTAAACAACTTCGCCAACAGTACCTTTGCAGGGAACGCGTCCTTCAACGCCTTCCGGAACAAGTTTTTTGTTGTCTTCCTGGAAATATCTGTCCTTGCTTCCGTTTGCCATTGCTGCAAGGGAACCCATGCCGCGGTAAACTTTAAAGCGTCTGCCCTGATAAATTTCGGAATCGCCGGGTGCTTCGTCGCAGCCTGCAAGCATGGAACCGAGCATAACAACATTGCCGCCCGCTGCAAGAGCTTTTACAATATCGCCGGAATACTGCATACCGCCGTCAGCGATGATGGGTCTGCCCCATTTTGCGCCAACTTTTGCTGCTTCATAAATTGCGGTAATCTGGGGAACACCAATACCTGCAACAACGCGGGTGGTGCAGATGGAACCGGGGCCAATACCAACTTTAACAGCGTCTGCGCCTGCTTCGAAAAGGTCTTCGGTTGCTGCTGCGGTTGCAACGTTACCTGCAACAAGGGCGATTTCGGGATATTCAGCTTTGATCATTCTTACGCAGTTCATGATACCTGCGCTGTGGCCGTGAGCGGAGTCGAGAACAAGAACGTCTGCGCCTGCTTCGACAAGAGCTTTTGCACGAACAAGAACATCAGAAGTTACACCGAGAGCTGCTGCGCAAAGAAGTCTGCCGCCTTTATCTCTTGCAGCGTTGGGGTACTGAACAGCTTTTTCAATATCTTTGATGGTGATAAGACCGGCAAGTCTGCCTTCTTCATCAACGATCGGGAGTTTTTCAATTTTGTGTGCGCGGAGGATTTTCTGTGCTTCTTCAAGAGTTGTGCCAACGGGAGCGGTTACAAGGTTTTCCTTGGTCATAACTTCTTCGATTGCAACGTTGAAGTTTTCAAGGAATTTAAGGTCGCGGTTGGTGATGATGCCGACGAGTTTTTTGTCTTCATCACAAATCGGAACACCGCTGATTTTGAATTTTGCCATAAGAGCATCCGCTTCTGCAACGGTGTTCTCTTTTGCAAGATAGAAGGGGTTAACAATAACGCCGTTTTCGCTGCGTTTTACTTTGTCAACTTCTTCTGCCTGTTTTTCAATGGGCATGTTTTTGTGGATAACACCGATGCCGCCTTCTCTTGCAATTGCGATGGCCATTTTAGCTTCGGTAACGGTATCCATTGCTGCAGTCATAATCGGTGCGTTAAGAACGATATCTCTTGCAAGTACGGTTTTGGTGCATACGTCTTTCGGGAGTACATCGGATTTTGCAGGGATAAGAAGTACGTCGTCGAAAGTAAGTCCTTCGTAAAGGAATTTTTCATTGGTGTTCGGGTTTACCATGTTTACGCTCTCCTCCTGATATTAATAATCGTTATTACGTTCACATATAAATTTTAACTATTTTATCACCTTTATATTTCAATTGCAAGTACTTTTTTAAATTTTTTCCTGCTGTATTCAATAAATAATTTGAATTGCTCCGAATGCTTTTAATATAAAAAACGCTCCGCAACATTCGTTGCAAAGCGTTCTTCGTGGTGAGCCATCCGGGATTCTCCCCTTGGCACTTTGATTTTAAAAAATTAAAGTGCCCGTTTTTGTGGCATGTTCAGCAGATATATTTTAAACAAATTCATATTTTTACGGTCTAATTTGCTTAGTCATATTTAAAAAGGAAGGCACAGCTGATTCTGTGCCTTCCCTTTTTATAAAATTGCAGATTTTTTATTTATTCTTTTTTCCGATAAACATCGCCGCAGCCACAAGAACAACAATTCCCGCGCTGCCAATATCAATAACAGATGCGCCGGTATTCGGGTTAAATTCCTCTTTTTCCTTTTCAGGAGTAATGATAGTTATACCGGGATTCGGTTTTCCGGATCCGGAAGGCACGTTTGGCCTTTCGTTTTCGCTGTTATCAACGCTTTCGTAAGCAATGGCAAAAGCAGAAAGATGATCCACGGTGATTACAAGGCCATTTTCGGTTCTGGATTTTATCTTGCAATTTTCAACTTTTCCGTCATCACTAAAATGATAAATCTCAAATTTATCGTTTCTGTCACTGCCTTCGGGATATTTGAGAACAATATCTATTGTTTTTCTGTTTTCGAACAATTCGTCGCTCTCGATCGGAACAAATTCGTTTTTATCGTTGAAATAACCGGGGGTGACTTCCATTAACGTAACTTTCGCATCATCCTTAAGGGAACCGTTTTCAACCGCATTCAAAAGGTCTTCCTTAATATCCTGATCGGTTATGTTAAGGCCTTCCTGATATGCAGCAACATATTTATGCTGATTATCCGGTCCTTTAATTTCTTCGGTTTCTTCCGGTTTTGCAGTAAGTTTTGCAATTTTTTCTTCTTCATAATGTTTGTCGTTAAGGTTGCAAACACGCTTTTTAAGTCCTTCGTTTTTGTAATCGGGCTCAGTTATAACTTTCCATTCGCCCCATTCATGAGCATCCTCATCAATTGCGATATCAGTGCGGAAAGTATATTGGGTTTCTGCCCAATCTGCAGCAAATACTGCTTTGTACTGAGTGTCACCCATTACGGTACAGTTTGCGGGTTTTACAACTTCGGATTTTATTTCAGCTGCGCCGACAGTTTCCTTATGATTTCCGTCGTTTTTGCAAACACGGGTTGCAGAGCAGGAAGAGCCGTCTTCCGCCCAGGTATAATCGACCTTGCCCCAATCGTGACCTTTTTCACCGATATCGGTAAGGCTCTTGGTCTGTTTTTCAGCCCAGTCAACATCAAAGGTCGCGGTATATTCGGTTTCGCCTTCTTCTTCGCAAGTGCCCTCTTTTACGGTTCTGGAGGTAATTTTTGCGTTTACGGTTTCCTTATGGTTTCCGTCATTTTTGCAAACGCGGGTCGCAGTGCAGGAAGAACCGTTTTCCGCCCAGGTATATTCGGCTTTGCCCCAATCGTGACCTTTTTCACCGATATCAGCAATGGTCTTGGATTGTTCTTCCGCCCAGTCAACATCAAAAGTTGCGGTATAGGTGGTTTCGCCCTTTTCCTCGCAGGCGGGTTCTTTGGTTGTTTCGGATTTTATTTCAGTTGCGCCGACGGTTTCTTTATGATTTCCGTCGTTTTTGCAAACGCGGGTTGCAGAGCAGGAAGAGCCGTCCGCCGCCCAGGTGTATTCGGCTTTACCCCAATCGTGACCTTTTTCACCGATATCGGTAAGGCTCTTGGTCTGTTTTTCAGCCCAGTCAACATCAAAGGTCGCGGTATATTCGGTTTGGCCTTCTTCTTCGCAGGTGGCCTCTTTCACTGTTCTGGAAGTAATTTTTGCATTTACGGTTTCCTTATGGGTTCTGTCGGTTTTGCATACTCTTTCTGCCTTGCAGGAAGAACCGTCTTCCGCCCAGATGTATTCAGCTTTTCCCCAATCGTGACCTTTTTCACCGATATCAGCAATGGTTTTGGTCTGTTCTTCCGCCCAGTCAACATCAAAAGTTGCGGTATAGGTGGTTTCGCCCTTTTCCTCGCAGGTGGGTTCTTTGGTTGTTTCGGATTTTATTTCAGCCGCGCCAACGGTTTCTTTGTGGTTGCCGTCGTTTTTGCAAACGCGGGTTGCAATGCAGGAAGAACCGTCTTTCGCCCAGGTATATTCCGCTTCGCCCCAATCGTGGCCTTTTTCACCGATATCGGTAAGGGTCTTGGTCTGTTTTTCTGCCCAGTCAACGTCGAAAATCGCGGTATATTCGGTTTCGCCCTTTTCTTCACAGGTGGCCTCTTTTACGGCTTTGGAAGTGATTTTTGCCTCGGCGGTTTCCTTATGTTTTCCGTTGGTTTTGCAAACGCGGGTTGCAACGCAGGAAGAACCGTCCTCCGCCCAAGTGTATTCCGCTTCGCCCCAATCGTGTTCGGTTTCCGTCTTTATAATTTTTGCATAAGCAAGTTCTTCAAAATCCGGGTCTTCGATAAGTTCATCTTCCGAATCGAAAACTTCCATCATTTCATCAATGATTGTTTCGTCGGAATCGATTGCCAGTTTTCCGGCAACAAGTTCAAGGCTTCCACCGGTGATGGTAACTTTCGGCGATTCAAAGCAGTCCGAAGTTGCGTTGATAAAGATGTTTCCTCCGGAAATTTCTATTTTCTTGCCGGAATCGAAACCGTCTTCATCATTTGTTGTCATATAAATTTCGCCGCCGGAAACAAAGATGCTTCCTTCTTCGGAATCGAAGCCGTAATCTTCCGCATCAACTCTCATCTGTCCGCCGCTTACTTTGATATCACGCATGATATTAAGTCCGTCGTCGCCGGCGGTTATCAAGGCGGTTCCTTTTTTCATGTTGAAGTCGCCTCCAACATCCGCGCCGTGGTCTTCGGAATGAACGTTAAGATATCCGCCGTCAATTATAAGATTTCCGTTTTTGATATCCAGACCGTCATCCGTAACCGGGTCATAGGTGCCGATTTCAACATGTCCTTCTTTAATAGTAACGGTTCCGTCATGGACTTCAATTCCGTCGTCGCCTTCAGGAATGCTGAGCCTTCCTTCGCCTTCAAAGGTAAGGTCGCCGATAACGAAAATCGAATTTCCGTATATTCCTTCCATATCATCGGTGCTGGTTTCAACAATGGTGTTTTTCCCAACAAGTTTAATGGTAAGGTCCTTTGTGGCAAAAACGGCGGCATATTGGTATTCCAAAATATCAGTATTCTTAAGGCTGTAAACGCCTTTTCCTACAAATTCGTAATTATTAAGTTCAAGAACGCCGTCTTTATAATAAGCATATCCGCCGGCGGGTTTTTGGGCGGTTATATTTCCTTCGTTATCGATATATTCGCCGTTTTCAAGCGCTTTTCCGCCGACATATATATCGTGGACTTCGTTCTCTTCGGTTCCGCAGATGCATTCCCCTTCGGAAAACTTGTGTTCTTCATATTTTTCGAAGGCACAGTCGTCGCATCCAAGCCAGTGGCCCGCAACGGAGGCTTTATAGATATATCCCTCTTCAAAGGTGTGTTCAGCTTCATCAAGCACATATTCGCAGACGCATCTTTCATAGTGCTTTTCTTCATCATAAATATATTCCCAGGTATAGCATTCTTCGGTTACATCTTCGCCGCAATAATCGCAGATTCCCGAATGGGTTCCGTCACCGAGAGATTCACAGCTTATCAGATAATCGTGAGCACAGAAGTTTCTGTCGCAGACATCGCAGTAAACCGTTCCGTCTTCGCTGGAGCAAAGTTCCTTCATATGTCTTTGACATTTTTCGTTATCACAGGTATGGTCGCCGTTTTCATCGGCGCAAAGCCATTCCATTTTTTTCCCGCAGTTTTCGCCGTCGCAGGTATGGTCGCCGTTTTCATCGGTGCAAAGTCCTTCGATAAATTCCTGACATTCATCGCAGTAATGGTCGCCGTCTTCATCTATGCAGATGTGAACCTCGTCCTCGCATATATCACAAATGCCGTTGGCGTCTTCATCAACATGGTCTTCTATAAGCTGATAGCTGCAGGTGTCACAATATTTATAATGTTTAGTTCCTGAATAAGGTTCCCAATCGGGGCATATGTTGTGAGTTCCATAGGTTTCTTCAAATACTTCGCCGCATTTGCAGACATACCAATGTCCAACTTCATCATGAACAAGTGCATTATAGTAATGTCCTTCTTCAATGGTTTCTTCACATTTGGTGCAAATACCGGTGTGGATTTCCGTATATTCTTCCGAAGCAACCCATTCTTCAACTTCGTGTATATCGTAACCGCAGTTTTCCCCGGTGCAGTAACAGCCTTCGAAGATATGTGCTTCCACATTTATTCTATTATTACAATAATCGCATCTGGTATAATGCACATCATCATTATAGGTATGCCAGCTAAAATCGCAGTCTTCGGTTATGGTTTCGCCGCATTCGCATTCAAATCTATGCGTATTTTCCGTTACCGGTTCATATCCGCTAATGCTTTCATGTATATGGACGAATTCAAGCCCGATGTTGCCGTCTTCCCTAAGTTCAAGAACCTCTCCGTTATAATCCGTAATCTTGATAAAGGAAACGTCGCTTTCGGTGATGGTGTATCCATCCGCCGGTTTAATAAGGATTCCTTCAATTTTATAGTCAATATTATAGGAGTGGAAATACAAAGTGTCTTTAATGGGTCCGGAAATAAAAACTTCGCTCTCTCCGTCGGCATAAATTCCGTAATCCATTCCCTGCGCAAAAATATCTCCCGCCATGGTCAGTTTTGAGCCGTGGGCTCTTACTGCGGAATCAAAATTTTGTGAATAAAGCTCGACTTTCTGGCCTTCGGCAGAATCAAGGGTAATTTCGCTTCCCGGGAATCCATAAATCGCGGGTTTTCCCAAAATCTGAGCGCCGGTAACGGTTACTTTTCCTTCGGAATCGATTCCGCTGTAGTTTTTTGCATAAATATAAGAACCGTTCTGAACAACAACGCCGGAACTTTCGTCAAATATATAAATGCCTGCTCCGGCGGTTTCGGATTCCGCAAAAAGGAACGTTTTATCAAGGATAAGCGTCGAACCGCCGGATACTCCGAAAAGATTGCCATGGATATCTTCGCTTGCGGTGATTCCGTATAAGTTACCCATAACGGTTATGGTTACGCCGCTGTCGATGTGTATTTGCTGGTTCTGTGTAAAATTTCCATAGAGTGTAATGGTTCCGCCGGTTCCCGCAAGGGAATCAAAAGCGTCATCAAGATCTGTATATTCCGTTGTTACGCCGTTATAGGTTGCCGTCACCACCGGTGTCGGTAACCCTTCCGCAAAAGCTTCCGCCGGCAAAATTCCGACCACCATAATAAGGGCAATAATCATACTGAGAATTCTTTTTTTCATATCTTTCCTCCTTTTTTTGGGAATAGAATATAAGATTATTTTAAGGATTTTTTGCTTTATTTTATTATAATTTATACAAATATAAATTGGCAATTGTGAGTGTTTCCAAAATTTGTTATAAAATTTTATTATAACTGCGACATTGCTTTTTCTTTAAAAAAGTGATGAATTTGTGCATTTTATCAAAAACATAAAACTCAAAATCCAAAAAAGTCATAAAAAGAACGCTCCGCAACATTCGTTCCTAAGCGGTTTTTTCGTGGTGAGCCATCGGGGATTCTCCCATTGGCACCTTGATTAAAAGTGGTCGCTGTACGTTTTGTGTTTTATAAAGTTCTGCTTTCGGTTGCCCGTTCAAATGCTGCACCAATAAATCCTTTAAATAATGGATGCGCCTTGTTTGGTCTGCTTTTGAATTCGGGGTGATACTGAACACCTAAATAGAAAGGTCTGTCGGTAATTTCCACTGTTTCGATAAGCTTCCCGTCCGGAGAAGTGCCGCTGATCGTAAGTCCGGCTTTCTCAAAAGCTTCGCGGTAATCGTTATTGAATTCATATCGGTGCCTGTGCCGTTCGCTGATTACAGCGGAAGAGCCATAGCAGCGTTCCATCGTTGTACCTGCTTTTATGCAGCATGGATAAGCTCCAAGCCGGAGCGTGCCGCCTTTGTCGATATCATCACTTTGGCCGGGCATAAAGTCGATGACTTTATGTTTACAAATTTCGTCAAACTCGCCGGAGTTTGCGTCCTTGATGCCAAGAACATTTCTTGCATATTCTATCACAGCAATTTGCATTCCGAGGCAGATTCCAAAATAAGGGATATTATTTTCTCTTGCATATTTCGCCGCAAGAATCATACCTTCGATGCCGCGGCTGCCAAATCCTCCCGGAACAATAATACCGTCAAGACCTGCCAGTTTTTCGCAGACATTTCCCGCTGTTATTTCTTCCGAATCAATCCAATGAATACGAATATGGGTGTTGTGATAATATCCGGCGTGTCGAAGTGCCTCTGCCACCGAAAGATAAGCATCATGCAGCCCTACATATTTGCCCACAAGACCGATATCGACATAATACGGTCTTGCCTTGATACGTTCAACCATTGCCGTCCATTCCTCAAGGTCCGGTTTTGGTGCATCTATTCCAAGTTCACGGCAAACAACCGAAGAAAAATTCGATTTTTCCAGCATAAGCGGTGCTTCATAAAGATTCGGCAGAGTGATATTTTCAATAACGCAGTCCGGCTTAACATTGCAGAACATTGAAATTTTCTTGAATATAGGCTCTTCCAGCGGCTCATCACAGCGTAGAACGATTATATCCGGTTTCACACCCATACCCTGCAGTTCTTTTACCGAATGCTGAGTAGGCTTGGATTTATGTTCATCTGAGCCTTTAAGGAAAGGAACCAGGGTCACGTGGATAAAAAGGCTGTTTTCTCTGCCTATTTCAAGAGAAATCTGGCGCACCGCTTCGATGAACGGCTGAGACTCAATATCTCCGATTGTTCCTCCGATTTCGGTAATAACCACATCGGCATTCGTTTTCTTACCCAAGCTGTAAACAAAATCTTTAATCTCATTTGTGATATGCGGAATGACCTGCACCGTGGAGCCGAGATATTCACCGCGGCGTTCCTTGTTAAGCACATTCCAGTAAACTTTACCGGTGGTGAGGTTCGAATATTTGTTTAGGTCCTCATCAATAAAGCGTTCGTAATGTCCGAGATCAAGGTCTGTTTCGGTGCCGTCTTCAGTAACATATACTTCGCCGTGCTGATAAGGACTCATGGTACCGGGATCCATGTTGATATACGGATCCAGCTTCTGTGCGGCGACCTTAAGGCCGCGCGATTTTAACAATCTTCCCAAGGAGGCGGCGGTAATACCCTTGCCAAGACCCGATACAACGCCTCCCGTAACAAATATATATTTTGTCATTGACAATTTCCTCCAAACCTATCACTCAACTGTAACTGATTTTGCCAGATTTTTCGGCTTATCAATATCGCAGCCGTTTTCCTTCGCAACGTAATACGCAAGCAGCTGTAACGGAACAATTTCCGCTGCCGCCGCAAAGATTGTCTCTGTTTTCGGCACATATATCATATCGTCCGCCAAAGATACGATTTTTTGATTATCTTTAAATGTAACCGCAAGAACTTCGGCCCCTCTTGCCTTTACTTCGATAATATTGCTCATTGTTTTTTCCATAATGCTTTCATTACAGCACAACGCAATAACGGGCTGGTGCTCTTCTATCAGAGCAATTGTTCCGTGTTTCAATTCGCCCGCGGCATAAGATTCCGCATGGATATACGATATTTCTTTCATTTTAAGGGCGCCTTCAAGCGCCACGGCATAGTCGGTATTGCGGCCGATGAAAAACAAGGAGGATGCATTGTGATATTTTTTTGCCAGATTTGGGATTTGCGGATTCATATCCAGCGCTTCCTGTATTTTCTTGGGCAAAGTATTCAGCGACGCCAAAAGTTTTTGATAAAGTTTCCCGTCAATACGGTTCATCTTTTCTGCGGCATATAAAGCAAACAAATATAATACCGAAACCTGTGTCGTATAGCCTTTTGTTGTTGCCACGGCTATTTCCGGGCCCGCCCATGTATAAAGCGTATGATCCGCAATATTCGCAATCGTGCTGCCCACAACGTTGACTATTGCAAGCGTTTTGGCACCGCGCTTTTTACATTCTTTCATTGCCGCTATGGTATCGGCAGTTTCTCCGGACTGTGACAATACAATAACCAGCGTGTGCTCATCGATGAGCGGATCGCTGTAACGCAGTTCGCTTGCCAATTCCACCTGAACGGGAATCCGGCATAATTTTTCAATTGCATATTTGCCTGCGCACCCGGCGTAATATGCTGAACCACAGGCGGTAATCACAATTTTATTGATACTTTTCAGATACTCTGCCGTAAGACCGGTTTCATCAAGAACAATCTTTCCGTCCCTGATTCTCGGCGCAATGGTTGCTTTAATCGCTCCCGGCTGCTCAATGATTTCCTTGAGCATAAAATGCTCATATCCGCCTTTTTCCGCCGCTTGAACATCCCAGGTTATGCGGCTGATTTTTTTATTGACAGGCCGACCCGCCGGATCAAAAACCGTGATCGAGTCCGGCGTTATTTCCGCAAACTCTCCGTCGTCCAGATAGATTGCGTTTCTCGTATACGGAACAAGCGCTGTGACATCGGAGGCAAAATAGTTTTCGCCGATTCCGACTCCGAGAATCAGGGGACTTGCTTCTCTCGCCGCATATAATTTTTCAGGTTCATCTGTGCAAACAACACCAAGCGCATAGGAACCCCGCAGTCTTGATGAGGCCTTAATGACGGCATTTTTCAGATTACCGGAATAATACATCTCAATCAGGTGCACGATTACTTCCGTATCGGTCTGGCTTTCAAAGCGATAACCCTTCTCTGTCAGTTCTTCACGCAAAGCAATATAGTTTTCGATAATGCCGTTATGAACGACGGCAAACTTCCCGTCATTGCTCATATGCGGATGGGCATTTGTATCGGTAGGTGCGCCGTGAGTAGCCCATCTGGTATGCCCGATACCAACAGTACCCGGGCAGTTCTTTCCGTCAGCCGTTTTTTCACAAAGATTTGCTATCCTTCCCGTAACTTTACTGACAGAGATCCGATTATCATCAAGCACCGCAATACCCGCCGAATCATATCCCCGATATTCCAGCTTTTTAAGTCCCTCCAAAAGGATGGGTGCCGCCTCCTGAGAACCTGTGTAACCGACTATTCCACACATAAAAATCTATCTCCCAATCTATATACTCATTCCCATTCCACCGTTGCCGGAGGTTTGGAAGTTATATCATATACCACTCTTGTGATACCTTTGATTTCATTCGTAATTCGGCTACTGGCTTTTTCAAGCACCTCGTAGGGCAGCCTGGTCCATTCTGCCGTCATAAAGTCGTCAGTAGTGACCGCTCTCAGTGCTACTGTATAACCATAGGTTCGGGCATCACCCATGACACCTACCGAACGAAGATCTGTCAGAACCGCAAAATATTGACTAACACTACTTTCAAGCCGAGCATTGGCAATTTCCTCACGGAAAATAGCATCCGATTCCCGTAATAAATCCAGTTTTTCCTTTGTGATTTCACCGATCACACGCACGGCAAGTCCGGGACCGGGAAACGGCTGACGCCATACAAGTTCGTGAGGGATACCAAGCTGCGTCCCGGCTTCACGCACTTCGTCTTTGAACAAATCTCTGAGGGGTTCTACGATCTCATCAAAGGCTATCACATCGGGAAGTCCGCCGACATTGTGATGGCTTTTGATAACAGCCGAATCTCCTTTACCGCTCTCAATCACATCAGGATAGATAGTACCCTGCACTAAAACATCCATTTTGCCAAGTTTCTTTGCTACGTCTTCAAACACACGGATAAACTCTTCGCCGATGATTTTTCGCTTTTGCTCAGGCTCGGTAACGCCTTTGAGTTTATCAAGAAATCTGTCCTCGGCATTGACCCTTATCAAATTGATTCCGAACTGCT
>JAGBAZ010000011.1 GCA_018110905.1 Oscillospiraceae bacterium | reverse complement strand
TGAAATCATCAAAACTTCTGAAGACGGTAATATCGAAGGTATCAACTTCACCATCACCGGCAACGGCGTAAACAAATCCGTAACCACTGATGCAAACGGCAGAGTTCTTGTTGAAGGACTTGTTCCCGGAACCTACACCGTAACTGAAGGTCAGCATGATCAGTATGTAAAACAGGAAGCAAAAACTGTTGTAGTTGAATATGACAAAACCGCAACCGTTGAGTTCCACAACGTAGTAAACTACGGCGGAATCAAAATCATCAAAACCTCCGAAGACGGCAAAGTTGAAAGTATTGAATTTATCGTAGGACCCAACACCGAAGCTGTTTCCCTTGATGATGAAAACAGCTTTGAACCCATTCATGTATTCACTGATGAAAATGGTGTTGCAATCGTTGAAGGGCTCCTTTCTAACTACTATGGTGTAATGGAAGTAACTCCCGAAGGTTATTACACTGAAATGGAATACCAGCCTGTATGGGTAAGTTATGGTAATATCTCTACTGTTGAATTTGAAAACAAACTCCAGAGAGGCGATATCGAAGTTACCAAAACTTCTGAAGATGGTCTTGTTGAAGGCGTTAAGTTCAAACTCTCCGGCACTTCTATCACCGGTATTGCAGTAGAAGAATACGCAATCACCAATGCTGAAGGCGTTGCACTCTTTGAAAATATCCCCGTAGGCGATAACTATGTTCTTGAAGAAGTTGATACCGCAGAAAGATATGTTGTTCCCGCAAAACAGAATGTAAAAATTGAATGGGAATATGTAACCGAAGCAGCATTCAACAACGTGCTCAAAAAATTCAACCTCGTGCTCACAAAAACCGACGCTGAAAAAGGCGGCGCTCAGGGCGATGCAACCCTTGAAGGTGCAGTTTATGGTATCTACAAAGACGGCGAACTTCTTAAATCCTACACCACCGATGCAAACGGTAAATTCACTACCGATTACTTCGTATGCGGTGAAGGATACACCGTAAAAGAGATTACTCCATCCAAAGGTTATCTCCTTGATGAAACTGTTTACACTCTCGAAGCAGATGCAGATAACTACACCATAGAGAAAAACACCGAATCTCTTGCAGTAACCGAACAGGTAATCAAAGGTACTGTTCAGCTTACCAAGGTTGATAAAGACTTCCCCGAAAACAAACTCACCGGCGCTGAATTTGAAGTTTACGTTGATACCAACAACGATAAGAAACTCGATGCTAACGATACTCTTCTCGGCAAACTTACCGAAGCTGAAAGAGGTATCTACAACATGTCCGGTCTTGTTTACGGAGGATACTTTGTAAAAGAAATCGTTGCACCTAAAGGCTTCATCCTTGATTCCAACGCATACTATTTTGAAATTGCTGAAAACGGCAAAACCGTAGTAGTTGAAAACGAAGCCGGCAAAGGTTTTGTAAACGTATCTCAGTCCGGTTCTCTCAAAATTGTCAAAACTTCTTCCGATGGAAAAGTTGAAGGCTTCTCTTTCAGAGTAACTTCTGAAAACGGTTATGATGAAACCTTCACCACAGACAAAAATGGTGAAATCTTTATTGAAGATATCCGTCTTGGAACCTACACCATCAGCGAAATTGCAAACGGTGCCTCCTCCAACTACATTATGCCGGCAACTAAAACTGCAAATGTAACTGCTGATGCAACAACTGTAGTAGAGATGCACAACGTACTCCGTGAAACTCCGAAGACCGGGGACACCAGAATGCCGGGACTTTGGCTCGGAATTGCAACCATCTCCACTCTTGGTGCCGCAACATTCTTCTATCTTTCTAGCAAAAAAAGAAGAAATGAAAGATGATGAAACCTGAGATAATCCTCTTGCTCTGCCTTATCGCCGTAGTTCTTGCTGCGGCCGTTTTCTTTAAAGAGAATGGTGGGAAGTGAGGAACGATAACAAAAGGCGGCTCAAACTAGCCGCCTTTTGTTTATCAAAAATATTTATGGTTTACAGATAAAATCTCTTCCTGTAATATCAAGCGTATTTCCATTAAAATCAGTTAAAAACTCGTCTAAATAGTTTTCAACATATTCATCTAGCGAATAAACGAGATATTCCGTTCCTAGACATTGACTTAGTTCATTTCCATCTTTATCAATAAAACGATATCCTAATTCTATAGGATTTCCGTCTTTATCATAAAGAATATGGCCGCTTTTTTCGTTTCCGCCGACATAACGTGCAATTCCTATATATGAACCATCGTCAAAAACATAAAAATCAATATCTGTATATGCGCATAGTATGTTTTTATCGGAATCCATCATAACGCTGAATCCTTCCCAACCATCCATACGGTCAACGTTATTTGTATTTACGATGAATCTGTCTACAAACGGAATGCGTATATATGTAAAAATCGGTTCAAAAATTACATTTCCCTTGTCATCAGTAAGTCCGGAATATTTATCACGAACGCCGTATGTGTATTGTGTTCTTTTGTAACCTGAAGGAGTTGTGTTTTGGATTACCTCATCCATTTCGTATTCCCCGGCTTCATAAAACTCAATAAGCTTGAATGTTCCATCAATAAAACTGTATAAATAGTAATTGCCCTGATAGCATCCTTCTATTCCGGCAAATTTATAGATATCTATAAACGCGTTTTTATCCGCTTCCCAGAATTTGTAATCATAAAACGGGTGCTCAATAAGCATATTCTCTTCGCTGTCGGTTATCCAATATTCTATTTCAGGAACTTCAGTTATTGAATTGAAAACACCATCTTTTCCATAAGCAATATTCGGTCGTGTTTTTCCAGTTTTAACGTTTTTTTTATATATTTTAATATCTCCTGCAATACCCAAATAATCATCCGCAATTTCTTCCTCGTTCAAATATACATTACTGCTTGTGCTATTTAAATCAATTTCAGAAAAATTACTTTCTTCTTTACTTGAAGTAATAGCCTCATTGTTCACAGTAATACATCCTGATAATGAAATCAAAAAGAAAATCAACAATAATATTTTCATTCTTTAGCATTTTCACTTTCTATACTATTGATGGATATATTTGTTCTGTAATTACAATCGTCACAAATTTGTATTCCGCTTACAGTGGAGAAATTGTGGTATTCAAGATTACCCTTACCATTGCATCCATTGGTAGAACATGGATTCCAATGTGTATTTTGGTCAAAAGAATATGTATTTCTAAATGTATGTAGAGCATCATATGTAAATAAAATAGCAGTATATTCTTTACGGTAATCATCAAAAGTCAAATATTCATATTCAACTTTACATTTGCCAGATCCATTGGCATGATAAAAATAGACACCTGTGGAGGTAACATTGGCAATTATTATAGAATGCCTATCTGTATGTGGTCCCTCAACACGAACATGCGTACCAGATGGGAGACCCCAAAGAGCCGCTCTTGCAGCTGGAGCCGAACTAGTATTATATGTTTGAGTATTTTTGTCGGTCTCTTTATCTACATCAACCCCCCAAATTTGTTTGTAAACATAATGGGCAAATCCTAAACACTGAGCACCACCATTATAATCCTTACAGTTAGGACAGGTGCCAACATTGTTTTTACAGATTTCTCCAGCAAGATGGCATCCGCCCTCGGAAACAGGTTTACACTCATCTCCAGTTTTTGTGTAATAACTACCACTATTATAAGCATTTAATGGCAGAGATTCTCCATGAACAGATGCAGTGCTGGATGAAGCAGAATTTAAGTTAATTTCTTCTATAAAGGCATATTCATCAATAGAATTTGAAACAAGACTTCTTGTTTTTAAATCCAATCTATAAACCTCACCATTACCATCGCCCCATTCAACTACAAAGTTGGAATAAGGATAAAAGAAATATATATTGTCATTTTGGACAATAGAATCTGTTGTTTTGGAGTCTATATGATAACGATAAATAGCATTATCCATCAAATAGAAAATAAGGTCATCATTTACATAAAGCTGATCGATATCTTTAGTGGTTGTTAAAATCGTTTGAGGGTTTTGTCCTGTAACGGTTATTTTTACAATATTTTTACCGTTAACAACACAGAATAGATTTTCACCCCAAAGATAATGTTCGGTTACGTTTTGTGCATAAATAAGTTTAATTTCTTCTGTGTCAACATTTCTAGAATAAAGGTATCCGTTCTCTTCATCCGAGAAAAAATAAGTTGACCAATCCAAAGCATTATCAGTTACAACAAACTCTCTTTCTTCAGAGAAGTACTCCGCATAACTATCTGCCGCAAAAGATACACTTGAAGCAGAAAAAATCATAGTCAAAGCTAAAATGAACACAATAACTTTTTTCATAATTATAATTCCTTTCTTTATTATAGACTATTTATTTTTCAAAGTAAACAGCCCATTGGAATCGACCTCCTAAAAATTATTTGCAGAAAAGGATTTACCCCTCTGTTTATTAAGACAACGAAAATAAAAAATTGCAACAAATTTTGTTTTCTTCATTAAAATAATATAAAAATAAAACATTTGATGAAAGAAGTTTTGCAACATTTACAGATAATTCGCAAAATTTACATACAAAAGAAAAAATCACAGAAAGGAGCCCACAACTTGCCCAACAAATACGAACTCATAACAACCCTGTATAGAGAAACCCTGAACGAAGTATCAAACCCAGCGGAATGGCAAAAGTTCCTTCGAACCGCCGGATATAACTTTCGATTGGATTTTGATGACTAGATTTTTCTCTATGCGCAAAAGCCGGAATCAACGGTTGCCTTAAAAATATGAATAGTTTATCGTATAGTGAATACAATAAAGTTAGTGCATCTGCGTACTAAGTTCTCGATAAAAACGGCTTTTCAAGTTGACTTTTGATTTAAAAAATGCTATTTTTATCTTAAAGTTTGGACGTGTGCGTACAAAGTTCGAGGTGAAACGCTATGATAAAAAGAGATTTTTACTTAGATAAACTGATTCGTAATATGTGTAACGGTGAAATAAAAGTAATAACCGGTATTCGTCGCTGCGGAAAATCAGTGTTGCTTTTTGACCTTTTTAAGGATTATCTTCTTGAAAAGGCGTTCAGGAAGAACAAATCATAGAATTTGAACTCGACCAGCGTAAATACTACAAATACAGAAATCCCATCACTCTTTGTGAATATGTTGAATCCATTGTAACCGCTGATAAAGAAAAGCAGTTTTATCTTTTTATTGATGAAGTTCAGTTTACAAAAAGGGTTAAAGATAAAGAAAACGATGATATTGAAGTAACAATATATGATATGCTTAATGAGCTTAAATCATATAAAAATCTCGATGTCTATGTTACCGGAAGTAACTCAAAAATGCTTTCGAGTGATATTGCTTCGGAATTTCGCGGAAGAGCAACTCAAATACATGTTTATCCATTCTCTTTCAGTGAATATTACTCCTATGTTGGCGGCGATAAACGCGATGCACTTTATCAATATAT
>JAGBAZ010000068.1 GCA_018110905.1 Oscillospiraceae bacterium | reverse complement strand
CATTTGCGGTATTTTGGGGTATTTCATCACTCATTTATCAATAAAAATGAGCGATGAAATGATTGATGAAAAACCCGGGCAGCATCTGACTGTCCGGGTTTGTTCTTTAATATATAAATTTCACAAATCTGTTTTTTAATTTCTGCCAAACACTCCATTTCTTTTTGCATTCAGCAAGAATCTTTTCCGCATAAACATCAACCGTTTTTCGCTGATCATCAGTTATCGGGTGTTCGCTGAAAAGGGCTTCTTTGTTTATTGCAAAGGCCTCGTCATATCCAAGGCTTTTTGCATCGATGTCGGCGCCTTCCGAAAGTTTCTGCGCATAGCCAAAGCGCATTGCGGCGCCGGTTTTGTTATCGGCGTTATCGATAGCCAAAAGCGCCTTTTTAAGCTTCTTACGCATCACAAAAACATAAACAATAGCCGCAATAACCGCAAGCACAAACACACTCACCGAAACCGCAATCAGGACTGTATAATCCTTTTTTGCTTCGGTGATATCGTCCTTCGGTCGGTCCTGTTCAACGTTCGTTTCCGGAAGCTCGCTCTGCTCATAGCGCTTCGAGCTTTCGCCGTTTGTGCTGAAAGCGGCTTTTTCAAGTTCATCGTCCATATATCCGGGCGTTACCTCGAACGGAATCCAGCCCACACCTTCGAGATAATATTCCGCCCAGGCGTGCGCGTGGTTTTCGGTGAGAATTATGTTTTCACCGGGTTCAAATTCCGCCGCTTCCTCCGCAGGAAGAAAATATCCCTCAATATATCTTGCGGGAATTCCGAAATAGCGGAGCATCAGAGTCGCCGCGGTGGCATAATGGACGGAATATCCCCTTGCGGATTTTTCAAGGAAGAAAGCCGCAAAATCCGTGCCGCCGTTTGAGTAAAAATCCTCGTCGTATGTAACGCCTTTTTCGATATAAAGAAGAATTTCGCTGATGATTTCCGTTGCCGTCGCCGCTTCGGAACCGGCAAAAATTCTGTCTATTGCGGCATATGCTTCCTCGGTGATTCCTAAGTAATTTGCTTTTACAATTTTCCGGTAAAGCTGTTCGTTCGCAAGGTGCTCATCAGCTATTGCGTCGGCGTCCTGCTTTTCTGAAAGATCCACCTGCGCTTTATACCATTCGGAAAGACCTCCGGGAATATAGCTTATTTCATAGCTTTTGCCGAAGGAATTTGTGTTCACGTCGCCGATTTTAAGACTGTCAAAGCTGTAATTTGCAACTGCATAAGGCAGATACGCTCTTTTTGAGCACGCGGAAAGATTTTTGATGCTCATGGCAGAATATTCCTGTTTTCCGGTTGCTTCCAGAGCGGAAGAAACCGCCGACTGGCCGAAAAATCCGTTCCGGTGGAGAATATAAAAATCCTTTGCATATTCCGCAAGGTCTTTGTTTTCGATTTCTTCCCAGCCCATTCCGTTATAAACTTCGCCGATGAAGCCTTTGAGATAGAGTTTCTGCGGCTTTTCCATGGTGATTTCCAGCGCTGGAGCATCGTTTTTTACAAAAGCGCCGAGATTTTCAAAATCCCCTTCCGGCATTGCGTTGGTTTTGCTGTCGAAAACAACGCTGTGCGCCGTTTTTTCTGCAAAAGAGCGAACATTTTTGCTGAATCCCGCCGGAACAAAATTTATGAGCACCGCGCAAATCAAAACGCACGCAATCGGAACCACAAAAACCGAAACCGCAGATTTTGCGGTTGTTTTTTTGCCCATAAGCGGCAAAAAAACATTGAACGTAATTCCTGCAATTCCAAAAAGGAAAAGCAGAAACCAAAAATCCGTGCTCAAAAATCCGATGAGCAAACCGGCAGTGGTCAAAGCTGTTGCAAAGGCCAAAACAACCGGATTTTTTATCAAAACGCAGATTGAAATAAGCAAAAGGAAAAGCGAAACCGCAGGCAGACTTTCTCCCGAAGCCTCAAAAGGAAGATAAATCCTTCCAGTTGCGGCGGTCAAAAATTCCAGAAGATTATTGCCGAGCACCAAAAGTCCGTTCCTGAGCACCGAAATAGCGAACACCGCCGCAATACAGATCGCCGAAACGGCAAGCGGTGCAAATTTACCGTTTTTCTTTCCGGAAAAGAGAACACAAATTGCCGCCGCAAGACCAATCAAAAGTCCGAAAGCGGGGTTTGTTCCAATTGCAAACGCTTTTATGAGCATTGCGGAAAATCCTCCTGCGGTGGCAAAAACCGCAAATGCTTCCGGCAAAAGTTCCGCAACGCTTTTTTCTTTTTGCAGAATATTTATTTTTATCGAACTTTCTTTTTTCATATCAAAGCTCCATAAATTCAAGATCTTCTGTATAACTTTCCGCACCGAAGGGAATTATGTTTGCTCCGGCGGCGGATTTACCGCAGATAAGAAGGCTTGCGCCTCCATTCGCCAAAAGATTTTCCGGCGGCTCTTTTGTGGCGCAGATGATTTTTCCGAAATGTTCGAAAATGCCTTCAAAATCGTCTTCCGGTTTTTCTCCGGCAAACTTTATCATCTTCGGAATAGCTTCAAGAAGGTCTTCCTCGGTTTTTATTTCCGCCGTTTCAATGTGGTCGCGGCTGTTCCAGCCAAGTAAAAATTCATATCCGCTTCGAAGAAGACTTTGTGCAACGGAAGAGCTCACCTCCGCCATGGAATCCGTTTCCTTTGGATTCGCCGGAGCGGTTTTATCCCAGAAAAGAAGAATATTTTTGGCAATGGGAAGGCTCGCATCGCGGACTATGGTTCTGTCAAGTTTTCCCGAAAGCTTCCAGTGAATCTGCTTTATGCTGTCGCCTGGGGCATATTCCCGAATCTGGAAAGTTTCGGAATAATCGTTTCCTTTTTTATCCGGGGCGTAGCTCTCGCTGTCTTCAGGAACCGGAAGAACCTTTCCGAAAACGATTACCGGCGCAAAAGTTTCCGGCAAAACTGTGGTTTTACCTTTTGCGGAGCTGAAATCCTTTACCGCAACCGGCAAAAAACCAAAAACATCAGTAAGATAAATCCGTTCAACTTTTGCGGTCAGGTATCCGCAAAATTCAGAAGAAAGTGCAAATTCCGCTTCGGTTTTGCTTTTCGGCATTGCACGAAGACAGATATTTACTGTATTTTCCTCGCCGGTAAGGTTGTTTTTGATAAGAACTTCGCAGTGCGCTTTAAAAACCGGAAAAGCGGAACCGTTTTCAAGAATTATTTTCCCTGCAAAATCTTTGCCTTTTTCCGCGGTGGGCGGCAAAACCGCCTTTGCGGTAATTTTGTTTTTTACCGCAAAGGCGGTTCCGAAACTTGCCGCCGCAAGAAAAAGAAAAACGAAGAACGCAAAAAGCGCAAAGGCGGAATTCTGCAAAACAAAAACCGCAAGAAGAAAAATTTCAAAAACCGCAAAAAGAACCGCGGATTTTATAATTTCTTTTTTCATTTTATTTTAAACTCCGTGATTTCCGGCTTGGTTACCTTTTTGGTGATTTCCGAAAGAATTTCTTCCGCGGAAAGTTCGTGAAGTCTTGCCTTCGCCTCGAGCAAAATTCTGTGGGCGCAAACGTCGCCAAAAACCGCTTCCACGTCATCCGGAATAACGTAATCCCTGCCTTCAAGGAAGGCAAAAGCCTTTGCTGCGCGGCAAAGCGCCAATGCACCGCGGGGGCTGATTCCAAGCTGGATATATGCGTTATGGCGGGTTTCCTCAACAAGTTCCGAAGCATAGGCATAAACGCTGTCCGCAACAAAAACGTTCTGTGCTTCGGCAATAAGACCGTTAAGAGTTTTGATATCGGTAACCGGAACAACTTTATCAAGAGGATTTTCGTGGTGGCGGTCCTTCATGATTTCGATCTGGCTTTTAAGGTCAGGATAGCCCATGCTTGTCCTGATAATAAAACGGTCAAGCTGGGAAGAGGGAAGCATCTGGGTTCCGGCGGAACCTGCGGTGTTCTGTGTTGCAAGAACGATGAAAGGCTCCGGAAGCTTGTGGGTAACGCCGTCAACGGTGACTCTCCGTTCCTCCATTGCTTCAAGAAGAGCGGACTGGGTCTTGCTGGAAGTCCGGTTGATTTCGTCCGCAAGAAGAAGGTTAGTCATAACCGCGCCGGGTTTATAGCTGAGCTTTCCCTGCTCCCTTTCATAAACGGAAAAACCGATTATATCCGAAGGCATTGTATCGGAAGTGAACTGCACCCTTTTGCTTTCAAGTCCGAGGACTTTTGAAAAAGCCATGGCCATGGTGGTTTTTCCAACACCCGGAACGTCTTCCATAAGAACATGTCCCTGGGCAAGAACAGCCATAAGCACCTTTTTTATAACATCATCTTTGCCGATGATTACCTTTTTTATTTCGCTTTGAATTTTTTCAGCAAGTTCGTTCATTTATCTATCCTCCGGTCAGTCAGTAAAAATAAAAGCGCCGCTTTTTCCGTTTTCAAAATTGAGGAGCGCCAGAAGTGCAAGCATCGCCTGGTCATTTGCCAATGCATCGCCTTTTTCCGCATCAAGGGTATGGGAAAAAGTTTTGTCCTTCTGGCGGAAATCGAAAAGCGCATCATAAACGGAAGTTCCGTGTTTGATAAACCTTTCGTCCGTTTTCGGGTCGATTCCGTTGGCGCAAAGGGCGATTATAACCTGGCTTATGCTTTCGGAAGTTTTTGAATCCATTCCGGAAAAGCTTCCGTCGCCGTTTTGTGCCGAAGAAAGAAAAGCGATTCCCTCATCGATAACTTTTTTGATTTCCGGTTCGTCGGAATATGGCGCAAGGGCATGGAGCGCCATTGCGGTCATATCAACATCGGAACGGCTTCCGAATCCGAAGGAACCGTCCTCATGCTGTTCTGCAATAAGTGATTCAATTATGCTTTCTCTGGTATATCTGCTTCCTGCTGGAATTTCATAATTTCCGCAATCCAAAGCAAGAAGCGCATAGATGAATCCGTTTATGCCCTGGTTAGCAAGGTCTTCGTTTATGTAATCATAAATTCCGTCCGCAACAAGGTTTATCTTCGTTCCGTCCGGGTAAGTTCCGAAAGCGGTTGCGTCGCCGCCCAAAGCCGTTGCCACAAGAATCGTTCTGTGCCATTCGGTGGCTTTTGTGGAATCAAGCCCGCCTTCCGCGGCATATTCTTCGGTGACTTTCTGTTCAAGTTCAGAAAGATAGCCTTCAAAATCGTCCTCTATTCCGAATTCCTTATAAGCGATGGCTGTCCAGTCGCAGATCGCCGTTCCTGCGCCGAAACCAGGATTCCCGGTCAGGAGATTTTTGTTTTCTTTAACGCCGAAAAGGTTTTTCTGACCGATGGCGGTGTTCACCGCGATATCAAGGGTGGTTTCTTCCGATTTTTCGGCATTGCAGCCGGAAAACAAAATTAAAAAAGCAAGAACAAACGCAAATATTTTATGGATTTTCTTCATCTTCTTCGCTTCCTTCCTCAAAATCCTCTTCATCGCCGGCGCCGGTTGCCGGAAGAACTTCCTCATACCAATCGCCGCATTCGCATTCATAAATTACGTATCCGTCCTCGGTTTCGGTGGGTTCAACGCGGTCAACCTCGTAATATTCATGTTCATGTTCTTCCGGTTCTTCGGGCAAAATTTCCTCGGTATAATGCTTTTCGCAGATGGCACATTCATATTCGATATAATCGGTTCCCCGGTCGATTTCCACATATTCGTGGTCGAGTTCATAATAACCGCCGTCGCTCCAGATTCCGCAGTATCCGGCAAGATTTCCGTTTCCGCCGCCACTGCCGCCGATATCCTTTCCTTCCGCAACGGTATAGCGAAGATAAAGGGTATCCCCGTCCGAAAGGTTATAGGCAGAAAGCCCTTTTCCCGGATAGAGCGTTCCGTTTATGGAATACATCCAGCCGGAGTTTGCGGTGAAATCTCCGGCAAAAAGTCCTCCGGAAGGCGAACCGGTAAGGGAAAGTCCGTCACGCAAAATGCATTCCCAAAGTTCCGGCGGAACCTCCGGAACGCCGCCGAATCCGCTTACTCCCCGAACGTAAAATCCGCTTTCGGTACTGCCGTCGTAATGGATCGAAAGCCCCATAAAATCCGCCGCAGAAACAAGGCTTTTGGCGGCGGTGTCGCCCTGAAGAATTTCGATCTCATATTCTCCGATTATTCCAAGTCCTGCGGTGGTGGCGTCTATCACAACATATGCAACGCCTATGGAATCCCCGTCATTGCTGCCTTTAAACTTAACTTCGTATTCCCGATAGGCGGAATTTCCTTCGTCGTCCCAGGCAAGAACCGTTACAAGGTGGGTATCTTCCGGTCCGAAGTTGAGAACATATTCAAAAGTCGAAGAACCGGTGGGCGAATCCACAACGGTTCCGTCAAGGGTGACCTCGATATGGTCGGAATAGATAACCTTTCCGCTGCTTCTTGCGGAAACGGTGAAGGTGAAATAGCGGTTTGTCATAACCTCATCATACCCGTCGAGGTTAGTTACTATCGAAACCCCTTCGCCGACGTCGGGATTCAAAGCATCTGCCTTCGCCGCCTGATATGTGATTATATACTGGACGGAGGAAACGGTTTTTCCGTCCTCTTCGAGGTAAATGGTAAAATAGTTTGCCCCAAGGGCAAGCTTTGCTTCGTAATAATCATCCGCCGTAACAAGGTTTTCGCCGGAAAATGAAGTTTCGGAATTTTTGAAATTTATGGTAAGCGAATGTTTTTCCGTTCCGTTTTCGATATAGGCAAAAAATCCGAATATATCGCCGTAAAGTTCCGCCGAAGTCACGATTTTGTTTTCCAAATCTGTGACAACAGTAACTTCGCCGGGTTCACCTTCGCCGGAAACATCTCCTTCGCCGCTTCCGGCGGTATCTCCTCCGCTTTCTTCGGTAACTTTATCGATATTCGGCTGGTTATTTTCGCTCTGTTCTTCCTTCGGCGTTTCCGGAATGCTTTCCGGAATTTCTGTAATCTGGTTTTCCTTCGGCGGGTTTTCTTCGTTTTCGCTGTCCGTTTCAATATTGTTTGGAAGGAAATTTTCGCCTTTTGAACCAAAAATAACGTCCGGCAAAAGTTTTTCGGTTTCTCCAAATTCCTTTTCCGGAACCGCCTTTGCCGCGCCGGAAATTGTTATAACTATGCCGATGAGCACGGCGAAAATTATCGCCGTGCTCAATATTTTAACCAAGTTCTTTTTGAGCATGATAAGCTCCTTTTATTTTAAAAAATCGGTGCGCCTGTGTTGGGGTTAAATTCCTCGAAATCATCGGCAGAATCCGCATCCGCAGGTTTTTTTGTTGTAATTGTGTAATTGCCAAGGGTTGTGCCGCCTTCGTTTTCAAAGGTAAGGGTGATATCTTCATTCAAATCGTCGGTCATATAATCGACGGTGAATTCGTCGAAATATTTTCCGTCTTTAAGAATATAGTAAGTGATGATGTCCTCTTCCTCGACCCTGATTTTAAAACTTTCGCGCAGTTCATAAGCGTTCACCCCAAGTTTCCATTCGATAGTAAAATCGCTCTGAACCAGCTGTTTTCCGTAGAAATTGAGGCTATATACGGTGGTTTTCTTTTCCTCATCAAGTTCTCCCACGGTGTTTTTATAAATGAAGTTAACTCCTCTTTGCATTGTGCTGATTTCCGGAATGGTGATTTTAACTCCTTCTCCGCAGGCAAGGACCATTTTCTTTCCTCTTACGGCGCGGAAAGCTGTGCTTGAAACAACGGTGGGTTTTTCCCAAAGGGGCGGAGCATATTCGGGATTTCCGTAACCGTATTTATCGCTGAGATAGGAAGAATAACCTCTTGCGTTCTCGTCCATAACTTCGACTTCATCGTTTGCTGTCGCCCATTTGAGGTATTCATACTCAAAAATCGAAACATCGGTGACGATTTTGTTTTCCGCGCTGGAATATTTAACGCCGTCTTTTTCCGCGGTGATTTTATATGTGCCGGATTTATATGCGGTGCTGTAATTTTCCGGAACGGTTATCTTTGCAACGTAAACGTTCTGTTCGCATTTCACTTTGTAATAAGTGATCTTGTTTTCATCGTTAAGATGCTCTGCAAGTTTTACAGCTTTTTCATAGGTCATTCCTTCCGCTTTGTTATCCGGACGGATTCCCGCTCCGGAAGAAAGAACGTTTTCGGCGATTTCTCCCGTAAGGCTGTTATATACGCAATAGGTTTCGCCGATGCTGCGGTATTTTTCCGGGTCGAAATCAATAAGCTGACCTTTGAGGTAACCGTTGGTATGGAGTTCAAACTCATCGTATTCCATATCGGAAAGAATTCCCACATAGAAAACACCGCCCT
This sequence comes from Oscillospiraceae bacterium, assembly GCA_018110905.1. Classification (GTDB taxonomy): domain Bacteria; phylum Bacillota; class Clostridia; order Oscillospirales; family Ruminococcaceae; genus UMGS1668. Next base: position 5,284 of record JAGBAZ010000068.1, on the reverse strand, counting down.
TGGGGTCTTTTACAAAGAAAGTTTCCGGGGTATCGATCGTGTTATCGAATTTTACGGTATCGTTGAGGCGGATTTTCGTTTTGGTGGGTTCTTTTTCCGGAACAAGTTCGATAAAACCGCTGCCGACCTCAAGTTCGATTGTATCAAAAGGTTTTACATCGCCGCCAACGTTTTCGAAAACAATCATAAAGTTTTCGTCCTCTTCGGTAAGAGGTTCGGCGGACCAGGTTACATAATCCGTAATGTCGCGCTCTGTTCCGTTATAGTAATACGCGGTAACTTCCATTCCGGTGGGGTCGAAAACTTCGCCGGGTTTATAGCTCATCTTATCCGGGGTTTTGGTGACTTCGATATATTCAACGGCGGAGCCCACCGCAAAGAGGTTTGCGCTGTCGTTTTTGAAATAAAGGGTGCCGTCTTCATCAATAATCGGGGTGCAGATGCAGTACTGGGCAAGTTTTCCGGTGGGTTCAAAAACGCTGTAACCAACCTCATAGGTTTTTCCGTTGGTGGTTTCTTCGATTGTTTTAAGCGGTTCGGTCATTCCGGGTTTATCCGCAAGAACGCGGAGCTTTCCGGGAGTATAGTTATCGAAGAAATAGACGTAAACGTAACCGTCGGTTTTTTCATAATAGGTTGTAAGGGTTCCGGTGGTCTGGGGGTAACCCTGGGTCGGAACGGAATATGCAATGCTCCAGGAAGGAATATCGATTACTGTGATGTTGTGTCCGGAATATGCGGAAAACTGGCCTTTTCCGGAAACGCCGATATATGCTCTTCCGTTATAAACGGTAGGGGTGCTTGTGCTCATGGGAACACCATTGCTTCCGTTCTGGAGTTCGATAAAACGGAGATTTCCGATATCGCCGGTTTTGGGGTTATATTCCGCTTCGTAAAAATATCCGCCTTTGGAGGTAAAATAAAGCTTTCCGTCGGTCTGGTTGATGCTGCTTCTTATGTCGCCGACGTTCGGCATGGTGACGTCGTCAACGACTTTACCGGTGTGTTTGTTGATGGAAAGAAGGTGTGCGTATCCTGTCTGGTAACCGTCTTCGCCGTCATCGGTTCCGATATAGAGGTAATCACCTTCGATATAAGCGCCCGCCCAATAAAAACCGCCTTTCTGGATATGGCGCCAGGAAGCGATTTTTGCTTCATCAGTATTAGTGGGGTCTTCATCGGTGATGGAAAGAGCAACATAAGCCGCTTCGCCGTCTTCGGAATTCCAGAATCCGGTGTAAACGTAGCCGTCGCTGTAAGTAATCTGGGCGTTGGGCTGACCTTTAAGCGGATCTTTATAAAGCCATACGGATTCAAGGGTTTCGGCATTGAACGCCTGAACGGTGCCGTTATTGAGTCCGACAAAGATAAGTCCTTCCGCATAGGTAAGAGAGCAGATTGCGTATGCGGAAGAACCGCCTGTCATTTTTCCGGTCTGGATTATTTCGCCGCTTATCTTATCTATTTTCATAATGGTTTTGCCGGCGTAGCAATAAAGATAATCGTCAACAAGAATCGGAACGCCCGTTGCGCCGTAATCGTAACCGGTTCCGATTTTGTTCGCCCAATAAAGAGCGGTTTCTTCTTTTACGGTAGGAGTGGGTCGGTCGATTACCATGTTGTTATTGTTGTTAAGTCCGAAGAAAGGCCAGCTGGAATCGTATTCTTTAAAAGCGGTTTCCGGCGCTTTTTCAAGGTTCACCATAACAAGAGCGTCGCCGGAGGGAACATATTCCGCGGTTTTGCCGATATATCCAAAGGCGGTTGCGTTATAGGTATAGGTTTCGCCTTCAAGAAGTTCAAATTCTCCGTTTTCGTTTGCGGGAACGCCTTGCTTAAATTTATCGCTGATATAAACCAGGGCATTTTTCGGGTTTACGCTGAAAGTGATTTTTGCTTTTGCAAGTTTTGTTATTTTAAGGTTATATGTTTTTTCAAAACCTTCCGCGTTTTTTGCGGTAATGGCGATTATGTTTTCGCCGTCGGCAAGTGAAACGATATTATCTTCGCTTCCGTTATAAGTAACGGTATAGCTTTCGTCATAGGGAACGCCGGTTACGGCGATTTTTTCTTCACCGGTGGAAGCGGTATATTCGGTGGTGTTGACCGCAAATTTTTCGTTGAAGGAAATTGCGTTTCCGTTTAAATCCGCGGCGGAAAGTCCGGTAAGGCTCGGTGTTCTTTTAAGTTCAATGGTATAGGTCTGAATATCGCCTTCAACTCCGACTTCAAGAGTGACGGTGTTTCCGACTGTGCCTTTGTTGAGCGCTCTGGTCAGCAGAACGCCTTTTGCGTTGCCGGATTTTACGTTTATTACCTGCTCGGTGCCTTTTGTTTCAATGAATTTTGCGGTTATGGCCGAACCTTCCGGTGCGTCGCCGGAAAGCTTTGCCTTGATGAAAATTCTGTTGATGCTGTCCTGAACTTTTACGTCATAGCCGAAAATTTTGTTGCCGAGTTCCGGGCTCATTTCAAAAAATTCGTCTGTTGCGGTTTCGGAAAAACTGAGTTCGGAAAGATAGAGCGCAAGTTCGGTTACGGTTACCTTACATTCTGCGGAAACGTCGCCGATTTTTGCGGTGACAGTTGCTTCGCCCTTTGAAACGGCGGTCACAACTCCGTTTTCGACGGTGGCAACGGTTTCATTGGAAGAGAACCATTCGATTTCCGAAGCTTTCTCTTCCGGAGAAACGGTTGCCTTGATTTCCGCGGTCTTTCCTTCGGTTATTGAAATGGCGGTTTTATCGAGTGAAAGGGTGATTTCGGGTTCTGCTTCGCCGGTAACGGTAACTTCCGCAAATGCCGGACCGGAAACGATTTCGTCCGGGTATTCCATTCCGTACATTCCGGGTACCCATACATACCATGTTCCCGCTTCCGGGAATGCTACGGATACGGTTCCGTCGTAATCATCATCAAAAACAGTATTTCCGCCGTCCGAAAGCACATTGGTTTTGTCCTTGCTGTAATAAAAGGTTGCACCGTTTGTTTCCGGAACAAGTTCCGTTGCGCCGCCCATCATAAGGTTGCCGTATGCTCTTCCGATGTTGAAAGAAATTTCTTCGCCAACATTTGCCGCAAATTTATGGCTGATGCTTCCGTTTTCATCGGTGAAATAGTGGAATCCGCCGAAGGAATCCCAGCAGAAGTTCCAGCTGTTCATAAGAATAATGTCCACAAAATCTCCGGGGTTTACCGCAATAACGTCAGCCGTTGCGCCGACGGAATATCCCCAACTTTCGGAAAGTTCGGCGTTGAGCGGATATTCTCCGTTTACATAATAGTTGAGGTTACAGTCATGCCCGCTCCAGAAACTGTTGAAATAAAGGCTTCCGGGAGCACCCTGCACCTGCTCCGCAATTTCCTTGCCGTTTCTTTCGCAATATTTATCATGGGCATAAAGATCAAGATGAAGAGCAGTGATATCTTCTTTTCCGTCACCGTTTTTATCAATTGCATATTCGGAAAGCCCGTAATCGGAAAGTTTTATTTTTTCCAGTTCGGAAACTGCAACCGGAACATACGCCATAACCGTTCCGTCGCTTCCTTCAAGAAATTTGTCATCAAGGCTTATGGAAAAATAAACATATTGTTCCTCCGCTATTGCCGTTATCGGGAACATTCCAACTGTCATTATCACAGCGAGAAAAAACGATAACGCCTTCTTAAAAATGTTTTTCATAACTTTTCCTCCTTTTTGCAAAAAAAGAAGCCGCCGAAGATAAAAAACCTTCGGCGGCCGAATTTTTCCGCATTCCTTTGTTTTTCGGGTGTAAACGCACCGCAAAAAAACTTTCCACGCATTGTCGACATTCTGGCTCGCGCATTTGGGAAAAATTTTATTTTCCTGCGTTTTTTGTTCTACCTTCTCGGTTTCCCAATGGCCGGTTCGCACCGCGAACAAAAAACTCCTGCGCATACAGCAACGGTTACTGCTCCGGACTCTCACCGGATTTCCTAATTCCGGCGCCTGCAGAAAATTGCAGCCATAACGCCGGAACACAATGCAGATTATTAAGTTGATTCAATAATATCACTATATTTTTCGGTTTTCCATCCGTTTTAATCAAGTCAGCAAGAAAGGACATGTCCTTTCTTGTCAAAAATTGTATAATAGCAATATTGAAGATTTTACACCCTTTTCGGAGGATCATATAATAATGAACTATATTGAAGTAATGGAAAAATGCGAAAAATATATCGGGGAACATCTTGAATATCCGCCCACGGCAAAGGAACTTGCGGAATTTTCGGGATATTCGCTATATCATTTCTGCCACCTTTTCCGGGCGCATTTCGGAATTTCCGTCGGGGAATATATTTCCCGCAAAAAGCTTGAAAAGGCAGCGGAAAACATTGCTGCCGGAATGAGCATAACGGAAACAGCCCTTCGGGCAGGTTACGAAACTCCCTCCGGTTTTGCGAAGGCCTTCCGAAAAAATTTTGGAACAAACGCTTCGGAATACCGCAGAAACATTCTGAAAGAAGATGAAAAAATGACCATTATCGAAAAAGAAGCTTTTTCCGCCATCGGTTACTGTATAATTCCGCCGGATGAAATCAAAAGCGAAGAATACGGCGCATACTGGAAGAAAATCGATTTTACCAAATATCCCGCATACCCGGAAAACCTTGAGGACTTCGGCGAAGTTGCCGCCTGGATACATCCAACCGAAAACAACGGAGAACTCAGTTATTTCTTCGGTTTTGAAACAAATTGCGAAACCGTTCCGGATGGTTTTTTCTCAATTACAGTCCCGAAAGCGGAATACGCGGTTTTTGAAGCGGAAGTTTCCGTTTTTGACGAAAAACTTTCCGAAGAACTTAACCGGCTTTGGAAGCATATTTTTGACGAATGGTTCCCCGTTTCCGGAAAGAAATTTGATGAGGAAAAGATGTGCTTTGAATTTTACAAAGGCGAAAAAGTTTATATCTATGTTCCGATAAAATAAACTCCCATACTTTCAACAAAAGACACCGTGTTTTGGTTTGGGCACGGTGTCTTTTTCCGTATCATTTATAATATTCGTGACAACAAAACGACAACAGAAGTTCTGATAGTCCATGTTTTTAGGATAATCCGAGCGCTCCCAATAATATGAGATAAAATACCCAAGCAAAAAGCGTTAAGTTATGTTTTCCGGGAGCGAGTGGGAATAATCCCTTTTGGTTTTCAAGTGGCTTTAAATCTTTTGATTTCAAGCCACTTTTTGTTTTATTTATGCGGATTTTTTTATCAAAGCTGATAAGATTTTTATAATAAAATTTGCGGAACATTTGGGGT